>CAZAKD010000118.1:3596-5956 GCA_964485435.1 uncultured Lachnospiraceae bacterium | reverse complement strand
AAGATCAGAAAAGAAAGAAAATAAAAGAGATTCTACAAAAGAAATACTAAATAAACCACAGAGGCTATAGTATGTGATCCGATATTGAATGGAAAAGTATCCTTGATCACAGATGGAAGATTTTCAGGTGCTACAAGAGGTGCAGCCATAGGACATGTTTCACCAGAAGCTGCATCAGATGGTCCAATAGCCTATTTAGAAGAGGGAGACATTATTGAATATAATATCCCAGAGAGGACAATTAATTGTGTGGGGATTCAGGGGAAAGAACTACCTATCCCTGAAGTTAATAATATTTTAAATCAAAGGTCTAAAAAGGGAATCATTCCAAGACCAGAAAGAAAAGGAATGTACAAAAGGTATACTGAATCTGCACTTTCAGCAATGGAAGGCGCTGGATATTAAATATATATTGGAGGTAATTGGATGGATTCGAAATTCTTAACACCGGTAGTAACAGCATTTGATAAAGAAGGTAATATAGATAGGGAAGCTAATGTGAATGTATGGAACCATGTAATAAGAGGAGGGACGGATGGTATCGTTCTACTTGGAAGTACGGGAGAGTTTTTTGCAATGTGCGTGGAACAGAAAAAGGAATTGATACTTTTGGCTTCAAAACATATTAAATTTATTCCAATCTATGTTGGAATTAGTTCACTAGAAATAGAGGAAACTATTCAATTGGCTAAATATACAACAGAACTTGGTGTGGCAGGAGTGTTAATTGTTCCACCATATTATTTCGCACTTTCTGATGAAGCTATAGAAGATTACTATAGAGGTATATTAGATAGAATACATTGTAATGTTTATCTTTATAATTTTCCTGATAGAACAGGATATGATCTAAAGCCAGAGATAGCATTGAGATTACACAGAGACTATAAAAATGTTATTGGATATAAAGATACTGTAGTAAATATGGATCATACAAGAGAATTGATAAAAATTATGGTGGAATATCCTGATTTTGAGATATTATCAGGCTTTGATGATAACTATGCCCATAATGTATTGAGTGGCGGGACAGGAGCAATAGGAGGTTTGTCCAATATCTATCCTGAATTATTTTCAGAATGGGTTAAAGCCTTTAAGAATGATGATATAAAGAAAATAAGTATGATACAAAAGAAAGTTGATATACTTGCATCACTCTATCATGTTGGAGTTCCATTTGTACCAGTAGTTAAAAAAGCCATGATGATAAAGGGGGTTGTAATGAAGGATTATTGTACGTACCCAATCTTACAAGTTACAGAAGAACAAACTGCAGATATAAAGAAAATACTCGAGAGAGTTGACGCGTACTAAGTGTATTAGACAAATCTTAACAAATCTTAATCATATTTTAACAAAAAAGACTACTCATTCCTTAGTTAATATCGTATAATAAAGGAAGTATGTGAAATGTATAACGAAAGTGTAAGGAGGAATGAGTATGCTAATAGTGTATCAGGTAAGCTTTTTTGTTGGTTTAGGTTTGACAATATTAGGCTTTGTATTTGGGAGCTTATTAGATATTGGTGAAATAGGTGGGATTGATTTAGATTTCTTTGATGCAGATATATACTTTCCTATTAGTCCTAACTTAATATTTCTATTCCTTACTGTTTTTGGGGGAACTGGTTGGATTCTTGCAAATGAATTCTCTAGTATTATTGCAGTCATAGCTATTCCAATTGCAATATCATTAGGAATAGGAGTAAGTTTTTTGATGTACAGATTCATACTGAAACCGCTAAAAAAGGCCCAAAACACAAGTGCTCCTGATGAAGAGGAAGTTATTGGGACCCAAGCTAAAGTCACAGAGACTATACAAGAGAAGGGCTTTGGAGAGATTCGATATGTGGTGAATGGTAATAGCTATACAGCACCTGCAAAACATATTCGGGAAGAAAAAGTTCCACTAGGAGAAGAAGTAGTTATATGCTGGATAAAAGAGCATACATTCTATGTGATTGGTATGAAAGAAGAACTAGATAATATTGATATATAATCGTAACATAAGGTTGCGTGATATATATAGAAAGTTAAGTAGGAGGCTATAGTATGATTGAAGGATATGGTATGGAGAACTTTGCATCATTGTTTATCGCAGGAGGAATTATATTAGTAGTTGTATTAGTGCTAATAATTTTTACTGCTACTTGGAAGAGGGTACCACAAGATAAGGCTTTAGTAGTTACAGGGTTAAAGAAAAGAGTCATATCTGGTGGTGGTGGTATCGTTATTCCATTGTTAGAGCGTTCGGATCGAATCTCATTAGAGAATATGAAGATTGAAGTAAGAACAGATGGAGCAAGAACGGAACAAGGTGTAGATATTAGAGCAGATGGTGTTGCTGTTATTAAAGTTAA
>CAZAKD010000118.1:2248-3496 GCA_964485435.1 uncultured Lachnospiraceae bacterium | reverse complement strand
CCAAGAATTGCTGAAGTTAAAAAGAATGCAGCAATTGCTGAAGCAGAGATGGAGAAGTTAACAAGAGTTCAGGTGTCAGAATCTGAAAGATTAGGTGCTGAAGCGAAGATCCTAGCAGAGACTCAAGTAGCAGAAGCAAATAAAGAAAAAGAGTTAAAAGTTCAAGCTTATCGTGAAGAACAAGAAACATATAAGGCGAGAGCCGATTTGGCATATGAGATTGAGAAGAATAAGGTGGAAAAAGAAGTTACTGAGACTGCCATGCTTGTCGAATTGACCAAGAAAGAGAAAGAAGCAGAGATTCAAGAAAAAGAAGCAATTAGGCGTGAAAAAGAATTGTTAGCTACAGTTAATAAGCAGGCAGATGCTGATATGTATAGATTAAGCAAAGAAGCAGATGCAAGTAAGTACGCAGAATTACAAGAAGCTGAAGCTCTTAGTATGTCAATAAAGATAAAAGCACAAGCAGAAGCAGAAGCTATCCGTACTCGTGGTGAAGCAGAGGCAGCAGCTACTTTAGCTAAAGGTACAGCAGAAGCTGAAACTATGGTTAAGAAAGCCAACGCTTATAGGATGTATAATGATGCTGCTGTTACCCAGATGATTATTGAGAAATTACCTGAGATTGCACAAGCAGTTGCAAGTCCATTATCTAAGACAGAGAAAATTGTAGTTATTGACAACGGTGGCACTTCTGGTGGGGCAGGGAAAGTATCTGGTTATGTAACAGATATTATTAGTCAATTACCAGAAACCATCGAAGCTTTAACAGGTTATAATATTATAGATACGATTAAAACAAAGATGGATACAAATGAAACAGCAGAAAAGGCTAATAGTACAGATGTTGAAGAAAGCTTTAAAGAAGTAGAGTAAATGTAATAATGCCCCTAGATAAGTTTGTGTGTGAACTTATCTAGGGGTATTTTATTTAAAGTATATTACATACACCTAAGGATAGGACTCCTGATATTAATATCAATATAACATCATGTAGATGAAATCTAATATGAAGGAAATATAGGAAAGCAAATATTGCTATACATAAGAGAAATGCGAAAGGTGTAGTTAATCCTGTGATTGCAATAATCTCAAAATTAGCTTCTAACATAGCTACAATTGTTGAAAGCAATAATCCTGCAACAATTGGAAGAACCCACTTCTTTAAGGTTTGGAAAATTTCAAGGTTTTCGAAACTATTATAGATATAGAGAATCAATGAAAATACAGTACAAGTAGCAGCTAAAC
>CAZAKD010000118.1:0-2148 GCA_964485435.1 uncultured Lachnospiraceae bacterium | reverse complement strand
AAACCAAAAGCATGATTATGATTCCAGCAATTGCAGTTCCAGATTGTCGGCATCCATCTATAACCTTATTAATATAGTTCACAAGTAAAAGAATAATGAAGACAGAGATACCTACAGAAGCATATTCTATCTGACTAAGAACATTATCATTAAGCTGAGATATAATGGAGACTAAAAATACGGTAATAAAAACTCCAGGGAGAGATACCATTAATGCAGAACCAATCATCCCAGGTATACCGCTTATGCGTCTTCCGGCGGCAGCAGCAAGCTTAACAGGCAAAGTTCCAGGGGTAATGTTAGCTACAATAACATGATTATAGTAATCCTCTTCTTTAAGAAGTTTTTTCTTTGTTACTACTTCGTCTTCAATAATAGGAATAAGTGCACTTCCGCCTCCAAATCCAATAAATCCGACTTTTAGGAAAGAGAGTAATAGTTTCAATAAATTTTTCATATGTCCTCCAATACTAAGATGTATATCCATGTGGAATCATCGAGTTAATTATAAATAGTGACTGTTCATAATAAAATATTGCATAATTTACAGGTTTTTGTTAAAACATGAGAAGAACTTCAAATCTTCTCTAAGCATGTGATTCATCAGTACTTCGTCTAATAAGAAAGATATGATGAAAGAAGCTTTCACTTTTTTCAGCTCGTATTCATCTTTTAGATTTAGCGCCCTATTCAAAAGTATTTTATGAATAGCTTTATGCCTATTCAACTCAGGGTATCCAGCTTCTTCAAGTAATCGCTCTTCATCAGCAAAATGTACTTCTATATGTTTAATTAGAGTATTTATTAGTTTTGTTAAGTCTTTGTATGAACCATTAGAATACATTAAGTCATTCATTTCAACTGCTAAAGAGAGTAATTTCTTATGTTGTGTATCAATGTGATCATTACCTGAGTTCCAACTTTTATCCCATTCAATAGATAGACTTGCAATTGGCAAAGTGTTTTTTTGATAGATAACAACTTGATTTCTACCCTTGTTTTTTGCTACATAGAGTGCTCTATCTATTTTTTTATACCAACTAACGAAGGATTCGTTACGTTTACGTTGGGATACACCAAAACTAGCGGTGACTTTTCCTGCTACTGGGTGTGGATTATTTTCGAAGGCAATTCGTATATTTTCTGCGATAAGTGTAGCTTCATCTAGATTCGTATCGTGCAATAATATAGCAAATTCTTCTCCACCCATACGAAAGGCATAATCGGATTTTCTAATAAACTGATTCACGATGGAGGAATGATACTTCAAAATTTCATCTCCAATTGGATGCCCGTAGTCATCATTTACATTTTTAAAATGATCGATATCATATATAATCATGGAAAGAGGAAAGAATTTTTTATCTGATTCCTTCATCTCTTGGACTATTCTCGTGTCAAAGAAGTTACGGTTATATAAACCAGTAAGCTTGTCTGTGTTAGCTACTTTCTCTAATTTTTTATTCGTATTTTTCAAGAGAGTTGCAAGTTTTTTAAGATGCTCATTTTTCTTGTTAAGTTCCGTTTGAATATTTATCTCTTCAGTTATATCTCGACCAGTAGAAAATATAAGATGACCCTTTTCAAGAGATCTCCATTCGATGATTCGATAGGAACCATCTTTACACATACAACGGTTTATATATTTATCATTTCCTGTGTGTAACTTTCTTTTATTTAAAGCTTTCAATGTTAATTCATGATCATCTTCATGAATGATAGACATCATTGACTGACCTTCTAATTCTTGCTTTTCATACCCCAAGGTACATTCGAACATATTATTAACTTTTAGATAGATATTATCTAATGATGATACACACATAAGCTCTAAATTGATGGAGAAAAAGTCATCAATATGAAGTCGGTTTGTTGCTTGTCCTACAATATCAGTATATACCATTAGTACTAGATTATCTTCTAAAGGAAGAACAGTGGTAAGAATCCATGAACCGGGTATGATATCATAGATTACTTCATCATAACTACTTTTATATTTTATTGTGTTTGCGCAATCCATAATGAATTTGCTAAATTGATGAGAAGTTAGCGGTAAAATTTGCTTAAGGGTAGTTGTAGAAGCATTGAAGGGATATACATCTTTAAAGAGAGAGCGGAAATCATCATTAAATTGAATATATTCAATAT
>CAZAKD010000117.1:0-5961 GCA_964485435.1 uncultured Lachnospiraceae bacterium | reverse complement strand
AATAATAATTAACATGATAGGATTCATGTTGGGGAGAGTACTAATGCTAGGCATCAATCCTATTGCTATTGGATACTTTGCAGCTGCATGTATGTTTCGGAAGGGAAGAAGCGCATTAATGCCCTTTGTACTTGCAGGAATGGCTACAGTAATGGAACCAGTAGATGTTATGAAGTATGGAATTATTATGATAACTATTATGATTGTAATCAGTCTAGTAGATAAAAGAGATAAGCCGTTATCACCTTTATCAATGGGAAGTATAAGTGGTATTATTACAGCTGGTATCACGATGACGAAAGGCTTTGTCAATATAGATATTAGATACTATATTATATTGGCTGTGGCAGAGGGAATCCTTGTATGTGCTTTAACAGGAGTGTTTCACCGGGGTGTATGCTATATATTAGAGGTCCATAAAGATAAAAAGATGGACAATGAAGAGATGATTAGCTTGGGAATTCTAGTTGGACTTGTAGTATATACATTGCCAAGAGTTCTAATATACCAAATATCAATTACAGATATGGGAGTTTATTTCGCAATTATTTATCTTGGTTATAAATATGGAGCAGGTGCAGGTGCGATTGGGGGAACTGCGTGTGCAACTATATTGGGAATAGATGATTATTTGCTGGTAATACCAATTTTAGAAAATAACCAATTGCTAAGTAATATTGGTATGCTCTCAATGCTTGGAATTCTAGCAGGAATCTTTAGAGGTGTAGGAAGAATAGGGACAGGAGTTCTATATGGAGTAACGGCTATTTTATTATCATATGTCTCCCAATTGAATATGAACTCTACGAGAATTGGAGGAATTCTCTCTAGTGTTGTTCTATTTGTACTATTGCCTAAGTATATGACATGCAAGGAAGAACGAAGTTCAGCGTTGCTAGGAGTCCAACCAGCAGAGACTGTCAGTGATGTAAGAAAGGATAAACTAAAGGATATGTCAGAGTCCTTTCGAAAACTAGCAAGTACATTTCGATCAATTGCAGATACAAAAAAAGGATTAACAAGAAGAGATATCAATCAGATATATGAGGATGTTTCAGAAACTTTATGTAAAAATTGTACAAACTATTCTATGTGTTGGAAACAAGAATTTTATGATTCTTACAAGGCTGCATTTCTTATATTAAGCTCAGCAGAACAGAATGGAACGGTTCAAGAGGAAGATATCTTAGATAGTTTCGCCTCTAGGTGTATCTATCTAGACGACTATATATCTAGAACTAACAAAGAGGTAGAATTAGCAAAGATAAACCTAAACTGGCAAAATAGAATGGCAGAGAGTAGAGAGGCAATTGCGGGGCAACTATTTGAAGTATCTAATATTATGAATGATTTTTCTGTGGAGTTATTTGGAACAGTAGCTGTAAAAGACTCAAAAGAAGGAATACTTACCAAGGTTCTTGCGCAGAATTATATTGAAGTTCATGGCATAACAATCTTAGAAAAGAGAAATAAAAAGCATGAGATTCACATACGAGCCAGAACCAAAAAGGGTAGATGTATAACAACAAAAGAGATGGGTGCAATCATTGGAAATGCATATGGGAAGAAAATGAAGCCTGCTGATGGTACAAAAAACATTATATCCAGGGATGTGGATACTGTAGTATACGTAGAAGACACATGCTTTAAGACATTAAAAGGCGTAGCCAGAATAAATAAAGAAAATGAACATATATCAGGAGATAATTATTCCTTTATAGAATTAGAAAGTGGAGAGATGATTATGACCCTTTCTGATGGAATGGGGACAGGAGCAGTTGCCAATGCAGAAAGTGAATCAGTCATAGAACTATTGGAACAGTTTCTAGAAGCAGGATTCAAGGAGGAATCTGCTATTAAGTTGATCAATTCTATTCTCGTGTTAAAATCAGAGAAACAATCTTTTTCAACCATTGATATGAGTATTCTCAATCTATACACAGGAGTATGCCAATTTGTTAAGATTGGAGCATCCACTACATTTATAAAAAGGCAGGGGTGGGTTGAGTCAATAAGTTCAACAAGCCTTCCTGTGGGCGTGTTTAACCAAGTTGATTTTGATGGAATTAGTAAAAAGCTATATGAGGGTGATTATATTATTATGGTGACAGATGGAGTCTTAGACTGTATCAAAGAATATGATAAAGAAAAATACCTTGAAAACATTATTATGGATATTAAAAGCCAGAACCCTCAAGAGATTGCTAACCAGATTCTAGAGAAAGCGTTGGAGGATAATTACAATAGGCCTATGGATGATATGACAGTTCTTGTAGTAGGCCTGTGGAAGAGATGAGTTGTTATTCAGAGCTGACTTAAGTGACGGAACGATGCCCCGAGTAAATGCTTCTGAAAAGGAGCCGCTTTCGCTTAGTTGCACTACGTAGCGGTACATAAGGCTCTAAAGGACAGAGCCTAAGTACCGACGAGTGCAAAAACTCCTTTTTCAGTAGCATTTACGCGGGGCATCGTTCCTGGTTACTAAAAGGACTATGAAAAGTAAAGATAAAACAAAAAATGGAAGAAGATTAAACAATATCTTGACATCTAGGAAGAGATATTATACAATAACTGTACTAACATACATAGTACAGTTAGTATGCATGTAGAAGGGAGAAGCATATGATTATTATTGATTATAAGGATCGTAGGCCTATATATGAACAAATTGTTGATCGATTTCAAGAATTAATCTTAAAAGGAGTATTAGAACCAGATAGTCAATTACCGTCTGTACGTAATCTAGCAATGGATCTATCTATTAATCCTAATACGATTCAGCGTGCCTATGGTGAACTTGAGAGAATTGGCTATATCTATACAGTTAAAGGTAGAGGAAGTTTTATAGGGGACAATACACGATTAATCCAATGTAGAAAAGAAGAAATGAAAGAAGAGATAAAGCGATTATTGAAAGAAGCACATGAGATCGGATTGGAAGTAGAAGAGTTATATGAGTTGATGAATATGGTTTATAAGGAGGGAAGAAGTCATGATAGAAGCAAGGAGCCTATGTAAAAGCTTTGATGATATAAAAGCGGTAGACAATGTAAGTGCTACAATTAGAGAAGGAAATGTATTTGGGCTAGTAGGAACCAATGGGGCAGGAAAAAGTACTTTCCTTCGCATGCTTAGTGGAATCTTAAAGCCAGATAGTGGAACAATTAAAATTGATGGTATGGATGTCTATGAGAATGTTGAAGCAAAGAAGTTATTCTTTTATATATCCGATGATCAATATTTCTTTAATAATGGAACAGGTAATGACATGAAGGTATATTATCAGATCATCTATCCTCAATTCGATAGTGACAGGTTCTATAAGTTAATGAATCAGTTTGAACTGAACCCAAAGCGTAAAATCAATACCTTTTCTAAAGGAATGAAAAAGCAACTATCTGTAATATGTGGAATATGTGCCAATACAGCCTATATATTCTGCGATGAAACTTTTGATGGACTAGATCCTGTAATGCGACAAGGGGTGAAAAGTATTTTTGCTAAGGAGATTTCAGAGCGTAATCTAACTCCTGTTATTGCATCTCATAACCTGCGAGAACTAGAAGATATATGTGATCATGTGGGTCTCCTTCATAAAGGTGGAATATTGTTATCTAAAGAGCTATTTGATATGAAATTAAGCATTCATAAAGTGCAGTGTGTATTCCAAAGGGAAGAAGATATGGAAGATGTATTTGCAGGTGCTGAGATCCTGAATGTAGATAAAAGAGGTTCTTTATCTACAATTACTGTAAGACTCACTCAGGAGGAGATTAGAAGTAGAATAGAGATGGTGAGTCCTGTCTTTTATGAAGTGCTTCCATTATCCTTAGAAGAGATATTTATTAGTGAAACGGAGGTCGTAGGATATGATATCAAGAAACTTATTCTTTAAACTTCAGAGAGAAGATATAAAAAGACGATTGTGGACCATTCCGTTAGCAGTTATCGTATTCTTTTTAAGTTATCCCATTGCCATAGCAATTACACTGAGTAATAGGAACAATTCACATAACAGTTCTAGGGAAATATCAAACTTGATTCTAGAATATGTAGGAACGACTTACCCTATGGGTATGATTATTACTGTGGTGGGAGCTGTAATCTGTGGAATGAGTGGATACTATTATGTTCATTCCAAGAAAAAAGTGGATTTCTATCATAGTATTCCAGTTAGAAGAGAAGGGCTTTTTGCTATTCAATATCTAAATGGTTTTCTAATATATTTTGTACCTTATTTTGTGAATATAATATTATCCTTATTAGTAATTCAGATACATGGATATATGAGTACTGCTATTTTTTATAGTATGCTTAGTACAATGATTGTAAATACCGTGTTTTACATGTTAATCTACACCATTGTTATTATTGCCATGATGCTTACTGGTAATATTATTGTCGGCTGCTTTGGAACAGGAGTATTCTTTCTCTACGGGCCTATGGTACAATTACTTAAGGAGTTGCTTTTTCAAGAATTCTTCAAAACACACTATGGGAACGGCAGAAGCAGTTTTATATCTCAAATGCAGTATTTATCACCTTTAGGAAGTTACTATAAATTAGCTATTGGAGTAAAGGGTACTCTTAGTAAGGGTAATATATCTAGCTTATTACTGATTATGATTGTGACTATACTATTGTTAGGAGGCGCTATTTATTTATACTTAAAACGCCCTTCAGAATCTGCAGGTAAAGCAATGGCATACTCTATATCAGAGCCAATTATTAAGTTTGCTATAGTTATAGCTGTCTCTCTAGGTGGCGGACTGATATTTAGGGGATTAACTTATGAATCTGGCGGAGGTTGGTTTCTATTTGGAATCCTATTTTCACTGATTGTGTGTTATGCAGTCATAGAAGTCATATATAACTTTGATATTAAAAGTATGTTTAAACATAAGTTGCAGTTAATAGGATGTTTGGGGATTACCCTTGTGATAGCTGGAGTTTTTCAATTTGATATACTAAAGTATGATTCTTATCTTCCAAAGAAAAGTGAGATTGCTTCTTTGAGTATCAACCTTAGTGGACTTGAACAAAATATTAGTTATATGGACAAAGCTTCTTATGAATGGGGAGTAAAATATCAATACGTTGACGGTAATGAGTATCAATTAGAAAAAATGAAGTTAACAGACGATCAAGCTGCATACACACTTGCATTAATTGGAAGTAAGAGAGCGAAAACAATAGATTATTCTAAGGCATACTTAGACAATACGAAATACTCACATTATAATATTAAATATACTCTTAAAAATGGGAAAGATATATATGAAGACATCATGAAAACAATCAAAGAGTTATATATGAACCCAGAGTATAAAGCAGCCCATTATCCAGTTTTCAGCTGGGATGGTTCAGATATAAAGAATGTTAATGTAAGTAATATCTTTGGCAATAAGGACATCAACCTAGATATCACAGAGAAGAAAGAGTTATTAGAGAGTCTGAAAAAAGATCTATTGCAATTTACAATAGATGAATTGATGGATACAAAACCAATTTTAACTTTATCATTGAGATATGGTCAATTTAATTCAGAGTATTTTATATATCCTTCCTTTAAACATACCATAGGAATCATTGAAAAAAGAGGGTTTGATACCACTCGGGTAGTTGAAACTTCAGATATTATTAGCATTAGGATTGAAAACGTAGATTCGTATCCAATGAATACTTATTCTAGTAAAAAAGATATAGAAGATATCTTTCCAAATCTAGTAAATAGAGATTATGTATGGAACAATAGTTTGATCTATAATTTGGATTATGAACTACATGTAACGGCTACAATTAAAACAGACGAATATGGAAATGAATCAACTGTGGATTATTATTTTAGACAGGATACAATCCCTGATTTTGTTAAGAAAGATATGAAATATAAAAATAATAATTAATAAAATAAATCCCTAACCAGTCTATTATACTTGGTTAGGGATTTATTATTTTTCC
>CAZAKD010000116.1:0-5966 GCA_964485435.1 uncultured Lachnospiraceae bacterium | reverse complement strand
AATACAAATAATCAGACATATGTATATGGACAGTTTTTAGGGGACGTAATTAGCAAGTATGGAACATCTGCTATACAGAAAGGATTGCAGAAGATTGGCATAGCTGATGATACTATTGAAAAGCTGACCGGGAAGAAGATTAGCTCTCGGAGTGGTAAGGGAGCGGGTAAGACTGTTAGAGATACTTTGTTAGATTCTGCATCTAACCAAAAGCTAAAAAATGCCATCGATCAAATCTATAGGCCTAGAGCAACAACTGGTGACGGAGGATTAGCAGACGCTGTTAAATACCAATTAAAAACGGGAGAATTGGTTGGTGGGAAAGATCATTTAATAAAGGCAGCTGAACGTGTAAAAAACCTTGAAAATATCATTAAGAAAGAAGCTTTAAATAGTAGCGATTTACAACTAGCACAAAAGCTACTTAATGATTTAAAGAATGCTTTAGGAGGCAAGTAATATGGATAGCGTAAAACTAAATATGATGCTAATCGAAACCTTTCCTAATTTAATTGAAAAATATAAGGAAGAGGTTGAATGGCAAGAAGGTGATAATACTGGTTCACATACAGTATATGGTGATGTTATTGCCCCTTATCTTGTAGAATGTATTGAGCATAAAAATGAATCTGAAGTAATTAAAATACTAGAATTTATAGAACGAATATTAAAATTTAATATTAAATATAGCGATGAAGTTATTGCTTTTAGTATTCTTGAACGTGTTGAATACGAGTATAGAGACTCGGATCTACTAAATAACAACTATGGTGAACTAACTAAAAAAGTAATTGATGAAATTAGGGAATCAAGCTATTAGAAGTTGATGTAGATATAATTGTTGCCAATGATGATACTGATACCGAAATATTAATTTATGAAGATGATAACAATAATATTGGAGATTTTGGATTATTCATAACAAAAAGAGATATTCCTAATATTGTACCATACTATTTATCTGAAGTGTGTAAACCTTTCTTGAATTTTGAGAATGTTAGTTTTGGTGTTATATTCTAAAGTTTTAAATTAATATCAAAGGTCACCCAGTTTTTACTGTTGTGGCCTTTTTTCATCCAAAATGGGCGAACTCTTAATAACAAACGATACTTTCATGGTAATCTTCATAGCGTTTTAACACCCCTTTCCATAAAAAAATACTCATTAGACTAGTTGAAATTTAATCAAAAGTCTTATGAGTATCTTTTATGAAAAAGTAAAATGCTATAAGTGGCTTAAACCCTTATTTTAATGCGGATAGCGGGACTTGAACCCGCACGATGTTACCACCGTCAGATTTTGAGTCTGATGCGTCTGCCATTCCGCCACATCCGCTTGACTCGCGAAAGTAATTCTAACATAATTAAGTTAGAAAAGCAATAGTTTTGTAAAAGTTTTATTTTCAATTTATTTTTCATGAGGGATAGGATATAATAGAGAGGATAAATCAAAATAGGGAGGATATAAAAATGACTTGTACACAGGCACAAGGATACATTACTCCATTTATTAATGATCAAATTGACGTCAATGAATTAGAAAAATTCTTAGACCACATTGAACACTGTGAAGAATGTAGGGAAGAATTAGAAGTATACTATACATTGCTTACTGCGATGAAACAACTTGATGAAGAACATAATATGTCAGGTGACTATCACATGGAATTTTTAAATAAGATTAAGAAAGCAGAGGAGAGAATTGTACATAGTAAAGTTCAATCTTTTCGTAAAAGATTTATACTTGCAGCAATTATTGGTGTTGTTTCTTTTCTCTCAAGCTTTGGAATACAAGAATATGTTATAGAAGAGGTTGAAAAGGAGAATAATCTAAACGATGCTCCATTTGATATAAATTATTATTATTTTAAAGATCGCAATACAGAATTAGATCAATTCATTGAAGAACATGGTAGAGATATGGTAATATATACAATTAAGGAAGAAATGAATGAGATAGAGAGTAAAGGAGATAAGAGTGAATAAGAAGATTGTATTAATAGACGGACATAGTATATTGAATAGAGCTTTTTACGGGATTCCAGACCTAACTAATTCAGAGGGATTGCATACCAATGCTATCTATGGATTTATTAACATATTACTTAAGATTCTTGATGAGGAGAAACCAGATTACCTAACAGTGGCTTTTGATGTGAATAAACCAACATTTCGTCATGATATGTTTGCTGAATATAAAGGGACAAGAAAATCAATGCCTCCTGAATTAAGGGAACAAGTTCCTATGATTAAGGAAGTTCTTGAGGCTATGGGAGTTCTTATTCTTGAGAAACCAGGATATGAAGCAGATGATGTTCTTGGAACATTGGCGAAAAACTATGAAAAGGAAGGCGTTGAGGTTTCGCTAGTATCAGGAGATAGGGACATGCTTCAACTAGCATCAGATAAGATAAAGATTCGTATTCCTAAAACCAATAGAGGCACTACCATAATTGAAGATTATAATACTGCAGAAGTAATTGAGAAATATCAAGTTACCCCGCAACAGATTATTGATCTAAAAGGCCTTATGGGTGATACTGCAGATAATATACCAGGAGTTCCTGGCATTGGAGAAAAGACAGCTACAAAGATAATTGTCAGTTATTCTAGTGTTGAGAATGCCATAGAACATATAGAAGAGATTAAACCTAATAAGGCAAAAGAATCCTTAGATGTTAATCGAGATTTAGCTTTATTAAGTAAGGAACTAGCTACAATTAAGACAGATTGTGAGTTAGATTATTCTCAAGACGATGCTAAACTAGGTAATTTATTTAACAATAATGTCTTTGTTCTATTTAAAAGGTTAGAGTTTAAGAACTTACTATCAAGATTCCAAGAGGATATTGATCACCATAATGCAATGGAAGATGATTTTTCAATGATTAGCAATTTAGTAGATGTTGATCAGATATTTAATGATATAGAAAAAAAGAAAAGCCCTGTTGGTTTTCAATATATCATAGAGGACCAAGACATACTAGGACTTTCTCTTGCTGTGTCTGATAAAGAGATCTATTATATACCGGTAGAAGGGTTCATAACTACTGATTATTTAGTTAGCAAATTAAATCATATGATAGAGGAGAATATTCTAGTATTAACGATGAATCTTAAAGAGCAACTTCCGCTTATGAAAGCCGATGATGATAATCAGATATGGGACATAGGAGTGGCAGCATACTTGCTGAACCCGATAAAAGATTCCTATCATTATGATGACATTGGAAGAGATTATCTTGATATGGCTGTTCCATCACGAACAGAACTCTTAGGAAAAGAAAAACTTTCATCAGCAATGAATTCTAAGGAAAAAGAATTCCTAAATTATACTTGTTATAGTGCTTATATTCCATATAAGGCTTATCATAAAATTCTTGAAGAGTTAAAGAATACGAATATGTATACTCTATATCATGACATAGAGCTTCCATTAATCTATGCATTATATGATATGGAAGTTCGTGGCATTGAAGTGGATGAGAAGGCACTGAAAGAATATGGTGATAAACTTGGAGTTCGAATTATAGAACTAGAGAAAGAAATATATGAGATTGTTGGTGAGACATTTAATATTAATTCTCCAAAACAATTAGGAATTATTTTATTTGAAAAGTTAAAACTACCCTTTGCTAAGAAAACGAAGACAGGTTATTCTACTTCAGCAGACATCCTAGAAAAACTTCGAGGTGAAGCCCCGGTAGTTGGATTAGTTCTAGAATATCGTCAACTTACTAAATTAAAATCTACCTATGCAGATGGGCTTGCTAATTATATAAATCAAGAAGATAATAGAATTCATGGTAAATTTAATCAAACAGTAGCGGCGACAGGAAGAATTAGTAGTACGGAACCTAACCTTCAAAATATTCCAATTCGTATGGAATTAGGAAGACAGATACGTAAAGTATTTATACCGAAAGAAGGATATATCTTCTTGGATGCAGATTATTCTCAGATTGAGTTAAGAGTACTTGCACATATGTCTAAGGATGAGATATTAATTGATGCTTATCGAGAAGAACAAGATATCCATAGAATTACTGCAGCTAAAGTATTCCATACACCACTAGAAGAAGTAACCGATATCCAGAGGAGTAGTGCAAAAGCAGTTAACTTTGGAATTGTTTATGGTATAAGTTCTTTTGGTTTAGGACAAGACCTGAATATTACAAGAAAAGAAGCGGAGAGTTATATTAATAAATATTTTGAAACGTATCCTAAGATTAAGGAATTCTTAGATGGTCTAGTAACCCAAGGGAAAGAACAAGGATATGTTACAACGATGTTTCATAGGAGAAGGCCGATTCCTGAACTTTCTTCAAGTAATTTTATGCAACGTTCATTTGGAGAAAGAATAGCAATGAACTCACCAATCCAAGGAACGGCAGCAGATATTATTAAGATCGCAATGATTCGTGTGAATCGTCGCCTCAAGAACCTGCAATTAAGATCCAGACTTCTTCTACAGATTCATGATGAACTTCTTATAGAAGCACACCTAGATGAAGTAGAACAAGTAAAAGAGATATTAATTGAAGAGATGCATGATGCAGCTAGCTTAAGTATCCCTCTTGAAGTAGACGTGAACCAAGGGATGAATTGGTATGATGCCAAATAAAAAGGAACGGGATAGATATGGCTATAAAGATAATTGGAATCACTGGACAAGTAGGAAGCGGTAAGACAACAGTTGCTAACATTATGAGAGAAATATACGGTGCTCATATACTCATAGCTGACTCAATCGCGAATGAATTGATGCAAAAAGGTGGAATCAGTTATCGACTCATTTGCAATAATTTTGGTGATTCCATACTAGATGAAGAAGGCAATATTAATAAAAAATTACTATCAGAAATAGTGTTTCAAGATATAGAAAAGTTAGAAATCCTAAGTTCGTTGATTCATCCCTTTGTTATGAATTATATTTTTGATGAGATTCGGATAATAAGTAAAGAAGCAAATGATGGTTACATTGTGATTGAATCAGCCATATTAATAGAAGCAGGGTATAAAGAGATCTGTGATGAAGTGTGGTATGTACAAGTAAATGAACAAGAAAGAGAGCATAGGCTCATACACAGTAGGGGATATACCAAGGAAAAGATACAGAGCATATTAAAAAACCAACTGAGTAACGAAGAGTTTATTCAAAATGCAAGTCATATTATATATAACAATGGAGAATTAGAATCCATTAAGGAGCAATTGAAATATATACTAGTGGTATAATGTTATTTGTGTTATAATTATGTAGTTTTATATCGGAACAGTTAGGAGGGTTACGTGTGGAATTGGAAAGATATCCAGAACATTTGGTGTTTGGTTTAGATATTGGTACTAGAAGTCTAGTTGGGACTGTTGGTTATAGAATGAATGACAATAACTTTACAGTTGTTGCTCAATGCGTGAAAGAACATGATACGAGGGCTATGATTGATGGTCAAATCCACGACATTCCTAAGGTAACAGAATCGATCCAATATATCAAAAAGACTCTAGAAGATCAGATAGGGCGTACATTAGGTGAAGTGTGTATAGCTGCGGCTGGTCGTGTGCTTAAAACAGTAACTGCTAAGGCATGCTATGAATTTTCCACTGAAACAGTCCTTCTAGAGGAACATGTACATTCTCTTGAATTGTTGGGGATTGAGCAAGCTTATGATACGATTCGCAATGAAGGGCAAGTGGATGGAGGCAATTTTTACTGTGTAGGGTATACTCCTGTACACTATTATCTGAACCACTATATGATTACAAATCTAATTGGACATAAGGCGAAAAGTATAGAAGTTGAGCTTTTAGCAACATTTTTGCCAGAGGAAGTAATAGACAGCCTGTATGCTGCTGTAGAAAAGGCTGGACTTAATGTTGCAAATCTTACATTGGAGCCAATCGCAGCAATTAATGTAGCCATTCCAGAAAAATTTAGATTACTTAATATTGCATTAGTTGATGTAG
>CAZAKD010000115.1:0-6003 GCA_964485435.1 uncultured Lachnospiraceae bacterium | reverse complement strand
ATTTAAACCTGATTTTGTATGCATTTATAATGAAAAAAAAGCTCTTGAAGCTAAGAATATATTAGGCACAGATGTTCATATATTAACAGGTATGGATGGCTTAATAGAATGTGCGACTAATGAGCAGGTAGATATTGTTGTAGGTGCTGTTGTTGGAATGATTGGTGTAAGACCAGTTGTTGAAGCAGTTAAGGCAGGAAAGGACATTGCTCTTGCCAATAAGGAATCCTTAGTTACTGCAGGACATATTATAATGCCACTTGTGAAAGAGATGGGAGTAGAACTTCTACCAGTTGACAGTGAACACTCTGCTATATTCCAATCTCTTCAGGGGGAAGACATTAATCAGGTAGAAAAAATAATTCTAACTGCATCTGGAGGTCCATTTCGAGGGAAGAAAAAGTCTGATTTAATGGATATTCAGCTAGAGGACGCATTAAAGCATCCGAATTGGACCATGGGTAGAAAGATAACCATCGATTCTGCTACATTAGCTAATAAGGGGCTTGAAGTCATGGAAGCAAAATGGTTGTTTGAAGTAACTTATGATCAGATTGAAGTTGTGGTTCATCCTCAAAGTATCATTCATTCTATGGTACAATATGTAGATGGCGGAATTATAGCTCAATTAGGAACTCCTGATATGAAGCTACCTATTCAATATGCCATTACTTATCCAGAACGTCGTGCTTTAAAGGGTGATAGAATTAATTTTTACAAATTAGGACATATTACTTTTGAAGAACCAGATTATAATACATTTCCAAGCCTAAAACTTGCTTTTCAGGTTGGTAGGCTAGGTGGAAGTATGCCAACGGTATATAATGCTGCCAATGAAAGAGCTGTTGCCAAATTCTTAAATCGTGAGATTAAGTTTTTGGATATACCTGAGATTATTGAATATGCAGTGAGTGAACATAAAAACATATTAAATCCTACCATTTCTCAAATTCTAGATGTAGAGAAGGAAACATATGATTTAATAGAAAGTAGGTGGTAGAATGAATATTGTTGTATCGATCATTATATTTAGTTTAATTATTATTATACATGAGCTAGGTCATTTTTTACTGGCCAAAAAAAATGGTATTGGAGTTGTAGAGTTCTCCGTAGGTCTTGGACCTAGGTTATTAAGTTTTCAAAAAGGTGAAACGAAATATTCTTTAAAAGCTTTGCCATTTGGTGGTTCTTGCATGATGTTAGGTGAAGATGCTACTATTGATGATGATAATGCTTTTAATAAAAAACCTGTATGGGCTAGAATATCAGTGATTGCAGCGGGGCCTATTTTTAACTTTATACTGGCATTTATTTTAGCGCTTTTTATTATTGGCTTAGTAGGATACGATCCAGCTACTATTGTTCAGGTACAAAGCAACTCTCCTGCACAAGAAGCAGGTCTGCAACAAGGAGATATAATAACTGAGATAAATGATAAGAAGATTCATATAGGTAGAGAATTATCTAGCTATCTTCAGTTTAATAAAATTACAGAGTCTATAGTAGAGATTGATTTTCTTAGAGATGGTAAGAAACATACGGTATCTTTACAGCCAACTAAGACTAAGACGTATCTTATGGGATTCTATTATGAACCTTCAGAACAATTGGCCTCTGTAATTAATGTAAATGAAGGAATGCCAATTGAAAAGGCTGGTATTCTAGTTGGAGATGTGATTACTTCAGTTAATGGTGTGAAGGTCAATAGTGGTCTTGAACTGAGCATGTATTTTCAAAATAACCCAATTACTGAGCAAGAAGTTGTGTTAACTTATGATAGAAGTGGGGAAACCAATAAAGTAGTGGTAATGCCACAACTTATAGAAGAGTCTTATAAAATGGGCTTTTCACATAATCTAGGAAGAGTTAAAACATCTACTCTAGGAGTTATTAAATATAGCTTTATTGAAGTAAAATATTTTATTGTATCTACTATCTCAGGTCTTGGTGAGATGATTGCTGGCAATGTAAGTCGTAATGATATTGCAGGTCCAGTAGGGATTGTAGAGTATATTGGTGATACCTATGAGCAAAGTCGAGATGATGGTTTCCTAAGTACATTTTTAAATTTGGCGTATATAACCATATTAATTAGTGCCAATCTAGGTGTAATGAACTTATTACCTATTCCAGCACTGGATGGCGGTAGACTAGTATTTCTGTTCTTAGAAGTAGTACGTGGTAAGCCGATTGATCAAGAAAAAGAGGGTATCGTTCATGCAATTGGCCTAGTTTTATTAATGGCTTTAATGATATTTATTATGTTTAATGATATCTCTAAGTTTTTTTAAATAGAGATTATAGATAGGAGAATGACTGTGATTAGAGAAAAAACAAAGGAGATTCATATTGGTAATCGTGTGATTGGTGGTAAGAACCCTATATTAATACAATCTATGTGTAATACAAAAACAGAAGATATAGACGCTACTGTAGCACAGATTAAAGAACTTGAGATTGCTGGATGCGAGATTATTCGATGTGCAGTTCCAACTATGGAAGCGGCAAAAGCACTGAAAGAGATAAAAAAACAAATCCGCATCCCTTTGGTTGCAGATATTCATTTTGATTATAGATTGGCCATGGCATCCATTGAATATGGTGCAGATAAGATAAGAATTAATCCAGGTAATATCGGAAACATGGAACGTATCAAAGCTGTTGTGGATAAAGCGAAAGAGTATCATGTTCCAATTCGTGTAGGAGTAAATAGTGGATCATTAGAAAAAGAGATACTTTTAAAATACGGTGGTGTCACGGCAGAAGGAATCGTTGAAAGTGCACTTGATAAAGTGAGAATCATTGAGGATTTAGATTATGATAATCTTGTGATTAGTATTAAGTCATCAGATGTGTTAATGTGCGTTAAAGCTCACGAATTAATTGCAAGTAAAACCAGATATCCTCTTCATGTTGGAATTACTGAATCAGGGACGGTACTTTCAGGGAATATAAAGTCTAGTATTGGTTTAGGGATAATATTGCATGAGGGAATAGGTAACACAATTCGCGTATCTTTAACAGGGGCACCAATTGAAGAGATTCAAAGTGGTAAACTTATTCTGAAGACTTTGGGACTTCGCAAGGGTGGAATTGAAGTGGTATCTTGTCCAACTTGTGGAAGAACACAGATTGATCTAATTAAGTTAGCAAACGATGTAGAAGTAATGGTTCAAGAGTTTAATAATTTGGATATAAAAATAGCAGTAATGGGATGTGCAGTGAATGGGCCTGGAGAAGCAAAAGGTGCTGATATTGGCATAGCTGGAGGTTACGGTGAAGGTCTCTTAATTAAAAAAGGAGAAGTTATTCGCAAAGTACCAGAGAATATGCTTCTTGAAACTTTAAGAGAAGAATTGCTACATTGGAAACAGTAAGAAAGTGGTGTAACTATATGGCAATGACATTTTTTGAAGTTTTCAAAACATTATCTATGAAAGGAAGTCTACATGATCTATTAGAAGAGGTAATTGTAGAGAAAATAGATGTGTCGAAAACAACATATGAAGTTAAAATATATCTATTTAGTAAGAGGTTAATGAGTAGGTTTGATATTAAAAAAACAGAATATCAGATTAAAAAGCAACTTTTTTATAAAGTTGATAATATCATTACTATTATTGAACGTTATGAACTTTCTGCTCAATATACTCCTGAAAAACTAATGCCAATCTACTTTGATAGCATTTTGGCAGAGTTAGAGGAGAAGAGTATTATTGAGTGTAATATTTTAAAACATGCAGAGATATCCTTCGATAATAATGATATGCTTATCTCAGTAGGAGATAGTTTTATTATAAGAAGAAAAGCAAAGAATATTATTCAGTTTATTGAAGATATTTTCTGTAATCGCTTTGGCTTTATGGTCAAGGCTAATTTTGAATACACACCTATAGAAGAAAAGAAACAAGATGAAGATTCTATAGAGATTGTCAATAGGAATCAAAATAATAATCATGTGGTTGATTATCAAGATAAAGAAGATAAAATCGAAATCAAGGAAACCAATAAAAAACCTCCAACTCAACATAAGCCTCAAGAATCAAAGACTACATATCAGAACAAATATAGTAAGAAGACAAATAGTGATCCAGATATTATCTATGGTAAAAGTTTTGATGGAGAATCTACACCTATTAATGAGATACAAGATGAGATAGGTGAAGTTGTTGTACGTGGGCAAATCTTAAAAATTGAGGGCAGAGAGATCCGTAATGAAAAAACCATTGTTACCTTTGCAATTACTGATTTTACAGATACCATTACTGGAAAGATCTTCATGAAAAATGAGCAGGTTCCAGAAGTAAAATTGGTTTTAAAAGCAGGTGCATTTGTGAAATTAAAAGGAATGGCTTTAATGGACAAGTATGATAGAGAGATTACAATTGGCTCTATTGTAGGCATTAAAACCATACCTAATTTTATTGAAACAAGGAAAGATGAAAGTGAAGTGAAAAGGGTAGAACTTCATGCACATACATTTATGAGTGATATGGATGGTGTTGTAAATGTAAAGGCCTTGATTAAAAGAGCAATTGACTGGGGACATAAGGCAATTGCTATTACAGACCATGGAGTAGTACAAGCTTTCCCTGAAGCCTTTTATGCATCCAAAGGAGCTGATGATTTTAAAGTTATCTATGGTGTTGAGGCATATATTGTAGACGATTTAAAAGATATGGTTGAGAATTGTAAAGGGCAATCCTTAATGGACCCTTGTGTTGTCTTTGACATTGAAACAACTGGATTTGGTCCAGTAAATGATCAAATTATTGAGATTGGTGCTGTAAAGATTATTGAAGGAAAGATTGTAGACAGATATAGCACCTTTATTAATCCAGATATACCAATACCATTCAAAATTGAACAATTGACAGGGATTAATGATGCCATGGTTATTGATTCGCCTATGATAGATGTGGTTCTGCCGGAATTCTTAAAGTTCTGTGAGGGATGTATTTTGGTTGCCCATAATGCATCTTTTGATGTTGGATTTATACAAAAGAAGGCTGAGTTTTTAGGAATAGATACAGATTATACAGTTCTAGATACAGTGGCTATGGCACGAGTATTATTGCCACAGCTTAGTAAATACAGATTAAATGCAGTTGCAAAAGCTTTAGGTGTATCCTTAGAGAATCATCATAGGGCGGTTGATGATGCCAATGCAACAGCAGATATTTATCTTAAATTTATTGATATGCTTCACGAAAAAGAGATATATACCTTAGATAAGTTGAATAAGATTAGTAAAATATCCAAAGAGAATATTAAGAAATTACCAACATATCATGCAATTATTTTAGCTCAAAATGATATTGGAAGGGTGAATTTATACCGATTAATATCCCAATCCCATATTGAATACTACAATCGAAGACCAAGAATCCCTAAAAGTGTGTTCTTGGAGAATAGGGAAGGTTTATTAATTGGATCTGCTTGTGAAGCTGGAGAGTTATATCAGGCTCTTCTTAGAAACCAATCAAAAGATGAGATAGCCAGACTTGTTAATTTCTATGATTATCTTGAGATTCAACCTCTCGGTAACAATCAATTTATGATAGAAAGTGATAAAGTAGACATTACTTCTAATGATGATATTATTAAAATTAATAAAAAGATTGTTACTTTAGGAGAAGAGTATAACAAATTAGTAGTAGGAACTTGTGATGTCCATTTTCTAGATCCAGAAGACGAGATATATCGACGAATACTTATGGCGGGAAAAGGGTTTAAGGACGCAGATAATCAAGCGCCACTTTACTTTAGAACCACAGATGAGATGGTGAATGAATTTCTCTACCTTGGACGAGAAAAGGCAGAAGAGGTTGTAATTACCAATACGAACAAGATAGCAGATATGATTGAGAAGATATCACCTGTTCGTCCGGATAAATGTCCTCCAGTGATTGAAGATTCAGATAAAACCTTAAGAAATATATGTTATGAAAAGGCTATCTCCTTGTATGGACCAGACCTACCTAAAGTGGTAAAGGATAGGTT
>CAZAKD010000114.1:4846-6098 GCA_964485435.1 uncultured Lachnospiraceae bacterium | reverse complement strand
ATGGTTGGAATATTAAGCGCATTAGAATGAAATAATTTCCCCCCTTTTTCAATCATACCAATCTTTATTGCGCCTTGTCCCTTTAAAAGTTCACAAAGTCGTGAAAGTACTGCTCCCCCTCCGGCACCACTTCCAATTACGAGAAAATCATATATATTATTTGATATTTCCTCAAGATCTTTTGTTGGAATCCAATTATTTGGGTAAACAATCAAGATGTAACCTCACTTTTAATCTTTGGTAGAGTATATGAATTATTCGTAATTCATATGTATATCCTTGTGAAATCTACAATGCTAAGATATAATAACTGTATATTAAAAACACCATAGAATATGGTATATGAATAGGATGAAAACATGATACATACATATGAAAATATAACAATAGATTTTAATGTAATATATAAGAAACGAAAAACAATAGGGATATATATTGACCTATATGGAAATATAGAGATGAGGGTTCCAAAGGAAACAACTGAGGAACAGATTCAGGCAGTGATAGAAAAAAAGTGGGCGTGGGTCTGCAAAAAGTCTAAAGAAATGAAAGACAGGACAGCAGGGCATGCTGAAAAAATATATGAAAATGAAGAAGAATTCCTCTATCTAGGGAAGGAGTATCCCATTATTATTCTAGCAAATAGTGAAGAAAAGCAGGATAGTGTTATATTAAAAGATGACAAGCTCTATATTCACGTAAATGAGCATAATGATGATCGAATAAAACAAGTTTTAAAGAAGTTTTATTATCAACAATGTAAGGCAATCGTTGAAAAAAGAATTAAATTCTATCAATCAGAATTTAAAATTAAACCAAGAAGTATTCGAATATCAGATAATAAAAGTAATTGGGGCTCTTGTAATTCACGGTATGAATTGACTTTTAATTGGAAGTTATCTATGGCGCCAATTGAAGTAATTGATTATGTTGTAGTCCATGAGATGTGCCACATGATTCATTTAAATCATGATAGATCCTTCTGGAGATTAGTAGGTAAGTTCATTCCCGATTACGAAGAGCGGAAGGCTTGGCTGTCCCAATCAAGCTGGAAGATGACTGTTTAAGGCAATGAAGTGAAGTGAAAAGAATGTATGTCTGTATAATATGAGAGATTGATATGAACCAATAGGTTCGTATCAATCTCTTTCTTTTATCCTACTAAACTTAAATATTCATTTAATTTATTTACCATAAAGTCAACATCAATTCCATGAACGGTACAAGCATCTTCTAAGGTCTCAAGATAAGA
>CAZAKD010000114.1:0-4835 GCA_964485435.1 uncultured Lachnospiraceae bacterium | reverse complement strand
GGATGAGCATCCTAAACAGTGCAAACCTGAAGCGGCTAATATTGGGCCCATGCCCTCATTCATATTTATTATCTCTATAACTATCATGCTTTTATCTATAATCATAAACACACTCCTTTCATACTATTAGATTGCCTGTTCCTATTATATACCCAAATAATAATAATTGCAGTATCTATAGCAACGTTTCTATGAAAATTTTGAAAGACAACAAACATAAACAAAAAATACCAACCTAGTGACGTGACTATGCTGTAAAATCCGTGTAAACTATTAGTATAAAATACATAAAAAATATCGCTGTTATTTAATATTTATATCTAATTTTATAATAGACAGTGGATGCATAAGGGAGGAACTAAAAATATGCCCAAATTAATTGCTATTAAAAACTCAGTTTCTAGGGGATTTATAAAGAGGAAAAAAACACTTATTTTGCTTACGATGGTAATGCCTATAGCAGTTTGGTTGTTTTTATTGCGATATTTGCCAATGTTTGGTATCGCTATGGCATTTAAGGATTACAAAATATTTACGAAAGCTCCATCGTTATTCAACAATATAATGAACAGCGAGTGGGTGGGATTAAAAAACTTTAAGTTTCTGATAGCAACTTCAGATTCTTGGATTATGATTCGCAATACCATAGGGTATAACGCATTATGGATTGCACTTGGCATTATTATAGCAGTGTCATTTGCAATTATGCTCAATGAGATTACGAATAAGTTTGTAGCTAAGACATACCAGACATTAATGTTCTTTCCATACTTTTTAAGTTGGGTAGTTGCAGGATATTTTGTATTGGCATTCCTTGATCCTACCAATGGATTGATTCCTAATCTGCAACAAAGTATGGGAAAGGAAGTAACCAATTGGTATAACGACACCAAACCTTGGCCGTATATACTAACACTTTCTAACCTATGGAAGAATGTTGGCTATTCTACAATTTTATACTTAGCAGCAATTACAGGAATAGATACATCCCAATATGAAGCAGCAAGTATAGATGGTGCAAGTAAATGGAAACAGATTATTTACATCACATTGCCGAATCTAAGAACCATGATTGTAATTTTATTCATATTAAATATAGGTAAAATCTTTAATGCAGACTTTGGTTTGTTCTGGAATGTACCTAACAATTCAGGACCATTATTTCCAGTAACTCAAGTTATTGATACCTATGTATATCGAGCACTAATGGCTACAGGCAATCCAGGAATGAGTACTGCAGCAGGATTTGTACAGAACATAGTAGGTTTCATTTGTATCATGACAGCGAATACGATTGTTCGTAAAGTTGACGAAGACAGCAGTTTATTTTAGGGGGGAAGAATATTGAAACAGACTAAAGTGAAATTAAAGAAAAGTAAGAAGACAAAAAGCCTCAATAGTGTCAATTTTTCAACAGAGATGGTTTTAAATGCCATTCTACTAGGTTTTTGCTTATTGTGTATTATACCATTTATCTTTGTTGTAATTATTTCATTTACTTCAGAGAACAGTATTAAGGAAATTGGGTATTCCTTTTTCCCAGTTGAATGGTCCTTACAAGCATACCAATATGTAATTGACTTAGGTGGACAATTATGGAGATCATTTTTTAATAGTATTTTTATTACGATTTTTGGTACCTTACTTAGTGTTTTGATGTGCGTATTGTATTCCTATGCACTATTTCGCAGAGATTTTAAATACAGAAAGTTTTTTACCTTCTTTTGTTTTTTCACGATGTTATTTGGTGGAGGACTTGCTCCAACCTATATGGTGTGTAAGAACATGCTAGGTTTAAGTGATAATTATGCAGCACTTATTGTACCTATGCTTGTGAATCCATTTAATATTATTATTATGAGAACATTCTTTCAAAGCTCAGTACCAGAGGAACTTATTGAAGCAGCAGCTATTGATGGTAGTGGAGAATATAACACTTTATTTAAAATTATTGTTCCAATCTCCAAGCCAGGAATTGCCACAGTATCCCTGCTTACAGCTTTAGCATTTTGGAATGAATGGTTTATTCCTATGTTATATGTTAGAGATGCAAAATATATTCCGTTACAATATTTACTGATGAAGATGCAAAACCAAGTTGACTTTCTAGTTAAAAATAGTTCAATGATAGGAGCAGAAGCGGCTAATATTATAGGAGATTTGCCACAACAAAGTCTTCGTATGGCATTGGTTGTACTAATTGTTATTCCAATTGCTTTTGCATATCCATTCTTCCAACGGTACATTATTTCAGGTCTTACTGTTGGTTCTGTAAAAGGGTAAGCCCGATGGTATTAACCATCGCTTATATAATATTATTTCCTAAAAGGAGGATTTATTTATGAAAAAGGTATTATCGATTGTTCTGCTACTAACAATGCTCACTGCAGCGTTATCAGGTTGCGGAAAGAAAAAAGCAGATCCAGCTACAACAGATCCAGCAGTTACTGAAACTGACGAAACTGTCGAGGAAGGGGTAACAGAAGAAGCGGAAATTGACATCTCTGAACCTGTAACTCTAAAATGGTACTTACATGGTAGTAACGTTACTGATGATGCGGTTGTTTTAGAAAAGGCCAATGAATACCTCAAGGAAAAACTTAATGTTACATTAGAACCAATTTGGGGTACATGGGGAGATTTTGACGACAATGCAGTTCTTGCTATTAATGGTGGAGATGATGTTGATATCTATTTCACTTGCTCTTGGAGTGCTAATGAGTATAATGCATTTGCAAGAAAAGGTGCCTATGTTCGACTTGATGATCCAAACAATAACCTTGTTGAAAAATATGCAAAGGATCTATGGGCTACACTTCCTCAAGTATTAACACAGGGTGCTACAATTGAAGGATCTGACGGGTATGGGGTATACGCAGTTCCTGGTTACAAAGATATTGCAACTCAAAATTGTTGGGATATTAATGTTCCATTGTTAGAAAAATATGGTTTTACAGTTGACGATATTAAGAACACTGATTATTATGGATTTGGTGATATCTTAAAAGCTGTAAAAGATGGCGAAGGAAAGAGCTTTTATCCATTATTAGTAGAGGGTTCAGTTCTTGAAAGAATGGTTAATAATTCAATTATAGTTACAGGTGATGCTGGAACGAACAATCTTCTTTCTTATTACATTAATCCTACTGATACAGCAGGAGAAGGTGCTTATGGCAATAAGATATTAAATAAGTTTGCAACAGATGAATATAAGAAATTTATTGAAAAGACTCGTGAATATTTCTTAGCTGGATATATTGATCCTGCTATGGGTAATGCTAGCCAAGCAAATGACGTTCGTGCAGCAAAACAACTTTCAGGAGATTACCTAATTGGAACTCAAAGTTATGCACTTGGATATGAAGTTCAAGCTTCTCAAGAACGTGGTTTTGAAGTAGCAATGGTTCCTTGTACACCAGCATATGTTGATACTACTTCATCACAGGGTGCTATGATGGCAATTTCTACAGCATCTAAGAATCCTGAACGTGCTATGATGTTCCTTAACTTATTAAATACTGACCCATACTTATTTACACTTCTTGATTATGGTGTAGAAGGTGTTCATTATGATATGGTTGATGGAGAAGCAGTATTTACTGATAAACGTGGAGATTATCAACCTTGGACTAACGGTATGGGTAATGTAACTCAATTACCTCCACAAGCAGGTCAAGGAGCAGATTTCTATGAAGGCTTTAAAGCATACTATGGTTCAGCAAAAGAGATTCCTGTACTTGGATATTCATTTAATGCAGCAAATGTTGAAACAGAATTAGCTTCATTGGCTAACGTTGCAGCTGAATACGCATTAGCACTTAATACAGGTGCAGTTGATCCAGCAGAAAAGTTACCAGAATTCTTAAAGAAATTAGAAGATAATGGTATGGAAAAAGTAGTGAATGAAGCAAATACCCAATTAGAATCATTTATGGGGGCTAAAGGTAAGTAATTTCGTTATTACTTAGTGACGGAAGGATGACCCGAGTATATGTTTCTGAACAGGAGGCGCTTTCGCTTAGTTGCACTTCGTAGCGGTACATAAGGCTCTGAAGGACAGAGCCTAAGTGCCGACGAGTGCAAAAACTCCTTTTTCAGAAGCATTTACTCGGGCCATCCTTCCTGGTTATTGAAAATTTATAGTTGAGAAGAACAAAATCATGTAATAGTTTAATGATTTTGTTCTTCTTTTTATTATGTGATGTGGTCACTGAATTGTATGAGTATATGGATATAATGTAGTTATAGTTCAAAATAATACGAGGAGGAATGCTTATGTTAAATTTATTTAGACAGAATAATAAAAAGGTACTTCATATAAACGATATAGATTCATTATTAGGGAAAGTAGAACTTATTGATATTAGGGAACCTTATGAATATAAGGGTGGTAGTCTTGATTCTGCGAAGAATATACCTATGGGGGAGATTTTGAATAATACAGAGCAATATCTTGATAAAGAGAAGACTTATTATATTATGTGTCAATCAGGTGGTAGAAGTGGACAAGCTTGTGGTATACTAACTAGAAAGGGATATGATGTGGTTGATGTAGCAGGTGGTATGGGATCTTATGTAGGAACTAAGAGAAAGTAATATTTATAGGGAAGGAGAATATTGTTATGAGTAGAAAGATATTAATTGTTGGTGGTGTTGCGGGTGGAGCTTCAGCTGCGGCTAAATTGAGAAGGTATAGTGAAGAAGACAAAATTATTATGTTTGAGAGAGGGCCGCATGTGTCTTTCTCTAATTGTTCACTTCCTTATCATTTAAGTGGTACAATTAGGGAGGCGGATCATTTGCTTCTTATGAGTCCAGAATCTTTTTTAAAGCAG
>CAZAKD010000113.1:1742-6116 GCA_964485435.1 uncultured Lachnospiraceae bacterium | reverse complement strand
GGTGACTGCATAATCAAGCACTTCCCTGACTTTATCATATGGAGCTACAGCCATTGGCTCGCCAAAGGTGTATCCCCATTCATATGTCATTAATAATACATAATTAGCAATTGCACCTATTCGTTCATAATCATGAGCCTCATATAAAAGTCCTTTTTGATCTGCAGAAATCTTTGGTGCTAGCGCTACCATTACTTCATAACCTTCGCTATTAAGCCTAGTTGTTACATTCTGAACAAAATCAATGAAGCCCAATCGATCTTCTGGTCGAATATACTCAATATCAATATCTAATCCATAATAATTCTTTGCCCTCATATTCTCTAAAATATTATCAATTAGATTATTTTGAGCTGTTTTATCTTGGAATATTGCAGTAGCAAGTTCATTACCAAAACTTCCATCTTCAGTATAATTGGAGATTAACATAAGAGGAGCTACACCATATTCCCTCGCTATGGTTATGATCTCATCATCATCAATAGTAATCAATTCTCCTTCTGCTGTAAAACCATAAGTAAAGATTGAGATGTAAGTCAAGTAAGGTAAAGTTTTCTCAAGAACTTCCCTATCAATATAAGGATACGCATATCCATTGATAGTAATATCCCTAAGTCTATCTCCTTGATAAGTAATTACAATTTCTTCACCAGGTAGAATGTCTTTTCCAATAATGCTTGGGTTATTTTGGAGCAATTTGCTTACAGTCGTACCATAATTCGTAGCTATGGTAAACAAACTCTCTCCTTGTTCTACAGTGTGAACTTGATCTGGATACATAATTACTAAGGTCTGGCCTACCACCAATCTGGTAGGGTCAGTAATTTCATTATTACTTATGATTCTCTCCTCTGTAGTGCCAAATCTTCTTGCAATGGATGCAATAGTATCTCCTGATTGCACAACATAAATGTCCATATATCTTCTCACTTTTTTATATTATATGAGAAGAAGTAGGTAATTGTGATTCTAACATTCCTAATAATATCTTTGCTGCGCTAGAAGTTGGATTCTTTTTACTGGTAATGGTGCAAATATGTCGGCTAGGAATCTTGTTCTTAAATTGAAGTTCAAAAACGTCCCCTTTATCAATATCTTTTTGAGCAAAATCTCTTACCACACACCCAATTCCAAGATTACGAATAGTAAATTGTACAATCATATCACTAGTGGCAAGTTCAAATTCTGGCTTCAATACAACTCCATTATCAGATAGATACTCATCAACGAATCTTCTTGTGCTTGTGTTGTGTTCAAGGCATATAAGAGGAGTTTGTTCCAATTCCGTATAATCAAGTACTTTATTATTCATATCAGTGAATTTACTTCCACCTATAAATATATCCTCTATCTCCCTTACCTTTGTTGTAACAATCTCAGCTTTTTCATCAAATGGTGTACTCACAATGCCAAAATCTATCTTACCTGAATAAAGATACTCTAAAGTCTCAGGAGTTGGTGCATTCGTTATAATTACTTTTATCTTTGGATGCTTCTCATGAAACTTTTCAAGAAAAGGAAGCAGATAATACTGTAATGTCATATCACTTGCACCGATTCTTATCTCTCCTTGTTCTAGATCTAGCATCTTCTGAAAAGTCTTTTCTCCCTGAAGGATGTATTCGTATCCAATCTTTACATAGGAATAGAGAACTTCACCTTCTGGAGTAAGCTTAACTCCTTTTGGTACACGGATAAATAATTTAATTCCTAAGATTTTCTCCAATTGCTTAATGCTCTGACTTACTGCTGGCTGTGAGATACATAGTACATCCGCTGCAGCAGTAATTCCGCTTAGCTTTGCAACATAATAAAATATCTTATAGTATTCTAGGTTAACATTCATAGAAACTCCACTCCCATCAGCTTGCATTCAATTTATGCTAACAATGCAATTCATAATATCATAATACAATAACAATATTAAATATACAAGTTCTGTCATCTAATCTATATACCAGTCTGTATTAACGCCATGGAATTTCATCCTTGTAATATCGTATTATTAGGTTTAGAATAATATTATAATGATAATTAAAACAATACAAACATCTCAATAAAGAAGGAAAACATATGAAATTAGGAAGAAATGAACCATGTTGGTGTAATAGCCACAAAAAATATAAAAGTTGTCATCTTGCTTTTGATCAGCGTCTACTGAGTTATGAATCAGAAGGAGCCCTTATTCCCACCCATAAGATGATTAAGACCAAAGACCAAATTGCATCTATTGAACAAGCAGGAATTCTGAATACCAAAATACTAGATATGGTTGAAGAGTATGTTCACACCGGCATCTCAACGGAAGAAATCAATACTTTTGTACACAAAAATACAATTGATCTAGGCGGAGTTCCAGCACCTCTTGGATTTGAAGGATATCCAAAAAGTGTGTGTACTTCTATTAATAATCAGGTATGTCACGGTATTCCTGACGAAACAATATTACAGGACGGTGATATTGTTAATGTGGATGTGACTACTATAGTGAACGGTTACTATGCAGATGCTTCTAGAATGATACTGATTGGTAATGTATCAGAAGAGAGGAAAAAGCTCGTTCGTGTTGCAAAGGAATGCTTAGAGCTTGGCTTAGCAGCGGCAAAACCTTGGGGATATCTAGGCGACATCGGAGAGGCAATTAATCAGCATGCTACTAAGAATGGATACACTATAGTAAAAGAGATTGGTGGACATGGAGTCGGAATAGACTTTCATGAGGAACCATGGGTAAGTCATATTGGAACAAAGGGAACAGGGATGTTACTAGTTCCCGGCATGATATTTACAATTGAACCTATGGTAAATGTGGGTGGTCCAGAAGTTATCCAAGATAAGAATAACGGCTGGACAATATATACACAAGATAATTCAGATTCTGCTCAATGGGAATATACTGTATTAATAACTGAGACAGGTACGAAGGTATTAGCCCATTAGATTTCAATCAAAATAGTAAAAAGTAGATTAAGTATGGATTTTTAGAAATCATAACATAATCTACTTTTTATATTTCTTCTATTTATTCTACATGTTCTCCACGAATATCTTCTTTGGGTGGTTCCATAGGATAATTTCCTGTAAAGCAAGCATCACAGAAAGTCATTCCTTCCCCAATTAATTCTGATAAGGTCTCAACTTCAAGATACCCCAAAGAATCGGCTTCAATCATCTTGCGAATTCCTTCTATGGTATTACCTGTGGCAATCAATTGATCTTCTGAAGGAATATCTGTTCCAAAATAGCATGGGTATTTAAATGGTGGTGAACTAATTCTTACATGCACTTCTGTTGCTCCTGCCGCTTTAAGCATAGTTACGATTCTAGCACTGGTAGTACCTCTTACAATAGAGTCATCAATCATAATAATTCTTTTACCCTTAACGACTTCTTTAAGTACATTCAACTTAATTCGTACACTGGATTCTCTTTGATTCTGTCTTGGTTTAATAAAGGTTCTACCTACATAACTATTTTTAACGAAGGCTTTTCCATAAGGTATTCCTGTTTCTAAAGAATATCCTAATGCTGCATCATTTCCAGACTCAGGGACTCCAACCACTAGGTCTGCATCTACGGGATGTCTTTTTGCTAATAATCGACCAGCCATGACTCTTGAATTATATACACTGATTCCATCAAAAGAGCTATCTGGTCTTGCAAAGTAGATATATTCAAAGATACATCTTGCAACTTTTTGATGACATCTTGTTGTATCTGAACTAATTCCCTCTTCACTGACTGTAACTATCTCACCAGGTAATATATCTCTAACAAACTCTGCTCCAACTGCATCTAGAGCACAAGTTTCCGATGCAATAACATAAGTGTTATCCACTTTTCCAATGCAAAGTGGCTTAAATCCATAAGGATCTCTGGCTCCAATTAACTTTCTAGGGCTCATTACAACCAAAGAGTAAGCACCCTGTATCTTATCCATTGCCCTTGCCACAGCTTCTTCAACAGAATTACATTTTAACCGTTCTCTTGCGATATGATAAGCAATTACTTCCGAGTCAATCGTAGTTTGAAAGATTGCACCTGTATATTCTAATTCAGCACGAAGTTCTTTCGCATTAATCAGATTACCGTTATGAGCAATACCTAATGTTCCTTTTACATAGTTAAGAACTAATGGCTGTGCATTTTCCCTAGTGCTACTTCCCGCAGTAGAATAACGAACATGTCCTAAACCAATATTGCCTTTTAAGCCTTCAAGAATCTCTGGCTGAAACACTTCATTCACAAGACCCATATCTTTATAAGCTAAGACTTTGCCTTTGGGACCTTGGGTATCACTTACAGCGATTCCGCAACTCTCTTGTCCTCTATGTTGGAGAGCAAATAATCCATAATAGATCGAAGAAGTAATAT
>CAZAKD010000113.1:0-1732 GCA_964485435.1 uncultured Lachnospiraceae bacterium | reverse complement strand
TATCTCCTCCATCTAAATCATATACTCCAAACACTCCACATTCTTCACGCAAACCACTTTGTACTTCTTTGTCCCATACATTCTGATTCATAATTTACCTTCCTATCTATGGAAATAGGGTGTGTTTTTATCCCTATTCAATTTATCTCATTACTAATCAGTTTACTATTTAATTATAGCTGACCTAAAGATAATCGCAATAGTTTTCTATTCCCTTTAAATAAAATTGTGTACTTATACAAAAAGAAATTTCACGTTTCATTTCTTTTAGCAAAAGTAACGAAAGCCTTGATTTTACTATAAGGACAGGTTTTTAATAGCTTTATCCTTGCTTATAACTATTCCATAATTATTGTTGGTATTAAATCAGTATCTTCCGGAATAATTCCTCTTTTTACCTTTACCTCTAATATTCTTCTCACCGATTCGTCAAGTCTTTCTTCTTTAATCGTCCCGTTTTCAACAGCTTCTAAGATAGATTCATATGCGTCTACTAGGTTGTCTGGCATTAATATCATATCACTTCCCGCAATAAATGACTGTTTTCCAGATTGCTTTGCAGTATAGTTGTCTGTAATTGCTTTCATATTCATAGCATCTGTCACTATAATCCCCTCAAATCCCAATTCCATTCTCAGCATTTCATTTAATACCAGCGAAGATAAACAAGCAGGTGTAGTATCTTCAGTTACACGGCTAATTGAGATATGGGATACCATTATCATATCTGCACCAGCCTTAATTCCAGCCTTAAAGGGTACAAAATCTACTTTTCTTAATCTTTCAATATCATTGTCAACATTTACAGCACCCTGATGTGAATCATTAAGGGCATCCCCATGACCTGGAAAATGCTTTAATGTAGAGCTAATTCCTTGGTCTTGAAGTCCTTTTACAATTTCCCTTACCATATTGGCAACAATTTTAGGATCACTTCCGAAAGAACGATTCCCAATCTCTGTGTTTAATTCATTTGTTCTCACATCAGCTACCGGCGCAAAATTAACATTGAACCCTAACTCTCGAATCTCTCCACCAATGGTGCTTCCTAGATTGTATGCATATTCTTTATCGTTATAAGACCCCACTTCTTCCATGGTAGGAAACTTTGTTGTCTGCATATTATCATTATTTCCAATTCTAGCTACTTCTCCACCCTCTTCATCAACACTAATAAATAAAGGAATCTTACTATCTGTTTGTAAATCAGATATAAGTTTAGTAGTTTGATCTCTCGTCTCAATATTACGAGCAAATAGGCACACTCCACCTATAGGATATTTTTCAAGCATTTCAGTCATCTTATCAGTACGTTCTCTAAACTCATAATAACTGCCATTACTATTATCTAGTAATTCTAGATTTACTATAAAAAGTTGTCCCACTTTTTCTTCCAGAGTCATGTTAGTAAGAATATCTTCAGCCATACCTGATATAACTGCTTTATCCGTAATCCCAATCTGTTTTTCAATTTCTTCTTCCTTTTCTACTTTATCCACTTCCACCGGGGGAACTATCTCAGGTTCTACTTTGTCTACTATCTCTTCTTTCACTTTATTATCATCAACTGGCTCATTATCTACATTACCTTTACAACCAACAAACAATATCATTGAAACAATCATTATTAAGATATACAATCCTCTTTTTTTCATCTTCTCATATCTCCCTATATCATTTATTCATGTCCACTAGATTATCTATTAAATTTATCTTTCTGTCAATAGGGGAC
>CAZAKD010000112.1:0-6127 GCA_964485435.1 uncultured Lachnospiraceae bacterium | reverse complement strand
AGTAGGTCGTTTTCCCAATTCCCTACATTTAACCGTTGCTAATGTTGACCGGGCGGTGACAGGACACAAAAGAGTACTCACTTTATCATCCATTGAACTACCATTCATATTGACACAACTATTCCAACTACATATCAACCTTCTTCACATCTACTTCATACTTCCCTTAAACAGGAACGATGACCTGATTAAATATTTCTGATAAGGAGTGTTTGAGCTCGTCGGCACTTAGGCTCTGTCCTTTAGAGCCTTACGTACCGTTACGAAGCGAAACCAAGCGAAAGCGTCTCCTCTTCAGAAACATTTAATCAGGTCATCATTCCGTCACTAAGTCAATTAAGTAGATTAAGTAGTTATTTTGTGGTTTTTTGTCATTTTAGTAGATTTTTTCACTATATGTGGTATAATGCTGATGGATATGTTTTTAATTAACCATTCTATTTGAAGAATCTTAGGAGACAGCAAATGAAAAGAATTATATTTTTATCTACGTTTATTATTCTTGTTTTTTTAATTATATATAGTTCCATGTCCTCTCATTCAATTGCAAGTAACATCTTGCACGGCAAAGAATATTATTATAATAACGATAATCTTCTGAATGAGGATGGAACAATCATGACAACCAACTCTAACAATGGCGCTATTGTAAGCAAAGCTAAATCAATTGATACTCTTAAGAACAGTATAACCGTTTTAGTAAACAAGGAATATTCTCTCCCTTCTGATTACGTACCTGAAGATTTAGTTGTACCTGACATTCTATTTAATATTAATTACTATGATGAAAAGAAATTAATGAGACAAGAAGCAGCTACTACTATTGAGCAATTATTTGATGCATCTGTAGAAGCAGGTCTTAATCTCTACGGCATCTCAGGGTACCGGTCTTATGATAGACAGAAACAGATCTATGATACGAACATTGCAACAAAGGGCGAAGAGTATACCAATCGTTATTCTGCAAGACCTGGTCATAGTGAGCATCAGACAGGTTTAGTAATGGATGTATCCACCAACTCCATTGGCAATCAACTTGAACCTGTATTTGCTTATACTCCTGAGGGAAAATGGTTGGCTCAGAATGCCCATCTTTATGGTTTTATTATCCGTTATCCTGAGGGGAAAGAATCTATAACAGGATATTCTTATGAACCTTGGCATATTCGATATGTAGGTAAAGACCTTGCCAAATATATTTATGATAATAACCTAACCTTGGAAGAATACTATAACTATACTCCATCAAATGTACAATCTAATGAGATCTCTTATGACAATGTAGTTGATGTGGATGATTCAGATACAAAGAAAGAAATAGCCCCTCCTAGCGAAGAAGATATTGAAAAGTTAGAGAAAAAGGAACCAAAAGAGGAAGAAGAATTAGAAGATTCTGAAACAGTAGAAACTACAGAGATTCATACTAAAAAGGATATTAAAAAGGATTCTAAAAAAGACACTAAAAATAAGGATACAAAGAAAAAGGATTCTAATAAAAAGGATTCTCCAATAAATGATATTCCAAAAGAGGAAGCTACGACTCCTCCAAGTAATACTACCACTGAGAACTCAGAAAATGCAGAAGTAGGAAAAACTCCTTCAAATGATTCAGATGTTATCGGAGAAGATGTGACAGATACTGATCCTAATACAGATATCCCTCCAACTACAGATACTGAAACACCAGAGGATCTCCTTACTAGTGAAGAAACATCTTCAACTCCAATCAATTAATTATACTTTAGAAAACTATACTGGAGGTATTCCATGAAAACACTATTTGTAGTACTATTTTTACTCATCTTCTTTTTACTAAGTCCCCCTCTATTCTTAGTTCTACACTTTATTGGTAAAAAAGATCCAAGGAAGAAAGTAGAATATTCACAGCGAATTGTTGTGGGGGCATTGCGTCTCATTCTAACTGTATGTGGTATTAAGACAACAGTTATAGGTTTGGATAACATTCCCAAAAATCAAGCTTCTCTTTTTGTATTTAATCATAGAAGTTACTTTGATATCTTAATTGGTTATACTACTGTAACTACTTTAGCTGGTTTCGTTGCTAAAAAAGAGATGGAAAAGATACCATTCTTACGTGTTTGGATGCGTAACCTTAACTGTTTGTTTCTAGATAGAGAAAACATTCGTGAAGGATTAAAGACAATCTTAAAAGGGATTGAACATATTAAAAACGGATATTCTATATTTATTGCTCCTGAAGGAACGAGAAATCGCTCTGATTCTTTGCTTCCATTTAAAGAAGGTAGTTTAAAGATTGCAGAAAAAGCTAAATGTCCTATCATTCCTGTATCGATGAATAATGCAGATGAAGCCTTTGAGAAACATTTTCCTTGGATTCGCAGAGCTCATATTGTCATCGAATATGGAGAACCTATACTCATTAATAACCTTAGCAAAGAGGATCAGAAGTTCTTAGGTTCCTATGTACAAGGAATTATTACTGAGACCTTAGATAAAAATGCTCACCTTGTATAAATTTTTCTTGATATCTATTTCAATTTATCTAGAATAATGTTACAATATTAGCATTGCATAATCTAAGGAAGGAGGTACATACATGACCATGAACCCAGTAGCAATTATATTAATAGTTGTTTTAGTAATTGTAATTGCATTATTAGTTGCTTTATTTATATATGGTAATAAGATGCAAAAGAAGTCTGAAAATGCTAGGGAACAGATGAAGGTAGGTGCTCAAACTACATCAATGCTTGTTATAGATAAGAAGCGTATAAAACTAAAAGACGCTGATCTTCCTAAGATTGTTGTGGATCAAACACCAAAATATCTTCGCGGTTCTAAAGTTCCAATCGTAAAAGCAAAGATTGGACCAAAAATTATGTCTTTAATGTGTGATGAGAAGATCTTTGATCTAATACCAATAAAAAAAGAAATTAAAGCAGTTATGAATGGAATATATATTATGGATGTAAAAGGATTACGTTCTAATCTTGATACTCCAACTAAAAAGCAAGGTTTCCTAAAAAAACTTACTACTAAATTAAAATCAAAAGCTTCAAAGTAATATAAAAAATATATAAAATATGGATTACAGTATCATAAATGTAGATACTGTAATCCATATTTTTTAGACTTTATTGTGAACAAATCTTAATCTCGATAGAACATTTTGAGATATGAGATTGATTCACATTTAAATTGTACACAATCTTTGCAACTATTTTATCTTCATTTTCCTCTAAAACCTTAATACTAGAAGTATCCACTTGTACAAGCAATTCACCCACAGGAGTGTTATAAAATGACACTTTTTGTTTCCCTTGTTGGAAAACCATATGAACATTATTCTCGCCCCTCTTAATAATATCTACCTGGTCATTTCCAATCTTAATCGTGTTCTTTGTAATTTTCCCACTATCTTGAGATATTTCATCGTACAATACATAGGATTTCCCATTCTTTTTATAATAAATTCCTTTGGCAACTACTTCTACAGCTTCCTCTTGATCAACCTCATGATGAAGTCCTGAGATTGATATAAGCACGTCTTTATTCATATAATCTCCTAGTTCTAGAATTGTTCTATCTTAACATCTGTTGTCTCAAGCACTTCACATGGTAATATTGTATTCGCAAATTCTAAAAATTTAGCTGCACCGTCACTTACATAGAATCTATGTTCTTTCCTTAGTGAATCATTAATAATTCCATGCTTTACTAATACATCCTTGAGTTCCTTTGCTGTTTCATATGCAGGATTTATTAATGTTATACCATCCCCAACAACTTTTTGAATGGTTTTCCGAAGTAGAGGATAGTGGGTGCATCCCATGACAAGAGTATCAATATCATCTTCTAATAGATTACTTAGATATCTTTTTGCCATCTCATAGGTAATTGGATCATCCATTAAACCTTCTTCAACCAGCGGTACAAATAAGGGACATGCTTTTCCAAATACCTTTATATCTGGATTCGTTTTACTTAAGAAATCATCATACATTCCACTTCGAATGGTACCTTCTGTACCAATAATACCAATTCTATTATTCTGTGTTGCATTTGCTGCAGATTTCGCTCCAGGCTTAACAACTCCTATCATAGGAATATCTACTTCCTTTTTAAGTGTTTCTAAGGCAAATGCACTTGCAGTATTACAAGCGATAACCACTGCTTTTACCTTCATAGTTTGAAGAAATTTCACAATTTGTCTTGAGTAAGTAGTGACTGTTTCTTTTGATTTACTTCCATAAGGAACTCTAGCTGTATCACCAAAGTATACTATTCCTTCATTAGGTAGTTGATTCATAATCTCTTTCACAACAGTTAATCCACCTACACCGGAATCAAACACTCCAATTGGGGAATCCAATAACATTCTTTTGTCCTCCTACTCACCAAATCTAGCAAAGGCCAATTGAATCAATTTACTTATCAATTGTGGTTTTCCAATTCCTTTTGCTTCCCAGAGCATCGGGTACATACTAATGCTAGTAAATCCAGGAAGAGTATTAATCTCATTAAACACTACTTCATTGGTTCCTTCTTCTAAGAAGAAATCAACTCTTGATAATCCATAGCCATCTACAGCTCTAAATATCTTAACAGCACTATCTCGAACCTTTTCCTCCACTCCATCTGGCAACTCCGGTGATATCACAGTTTTAGAATCTTCATTATTATATTTTGCATCATAATCATAGAAATCTGCTGCCGCAAGTATCTCACCAATACCAGAAGCTTTCGGTTCATTACCTCCAAGAATTGCACATTCAATTTCACGACCTATAATGGTTTCTTCCACAAGAACCTTTCTATCATGCTCCATTGCATTCTTTAGTCCACTTATTAATTCTTCCCTATCATGTGCCTTTGATACCCCTTGAGATGAGCCTGCATTAGAAGGCTTAATAAATACTGGATAAGTAAGAGTCTCTTCCACTCTTTCCACTATATTGTCCATATGATTCATCTCATTTTTAAGTACTGGAACAAACTTTGCCTGGCGAATATCTAAGTCATCCACTATAATCTTGGTATATAACTTATCCATTGCTACACTAGAAGCCAACACTCCACATCCAACATAAGGTATCTTGGACAATTCAAGAAGACCTTGTACCGTTCCATCTTCTCCATATAATCCATGAAGTACTGGAAATACAACATCCACTTTCATTGTTGTCGCTTTGCTTCCTTCTATAAATACGATTCCCTTATGAGATGCATCGGGTGATAATATTCCTGTTACTTTATTTTCTCTCCATGTACCAAATGTAATCTCCTCTGTTGAATTTACCTTAAGCCATCTTCCATCCTTTGTAATACCTACTAAAAGCACATTAAAAGAATCTTTGTCTATATTTGAAATAATTGTTGTTGCAGACAGACATGACACCTCATGCTCTGAGGATTGTCCGCCAAACAAAACTGCTACCGTTTTTTTATTCATGGTGTGTCCTTTCTTGTTCATGAGTTTTACCTATAGTTACATACTAGGATATCATGATTTCTCATATACTTACTACTTTATTCACATTTATCCATAATTATACCAATATTCATTATATCACTATTCATGAATTTTTTCCAGCTACAGATTGTTTCACACCATATTTCTTTGTTACCATTCTCTAATAATCTTTAACAATTTTGATTTTGCCTTTACTTTTACCTTTCCCTCTTTTATTAAAGAAGCATATTCATCCTCTGTAAGAACATGCTCTAATTTAACCTTTGATTTCTCTGGAACTACACTATAAGTTCCCTCTACAAAGCATAATGGCGGAAACATTACGCACCACCAGTTCTTTCCTTTCGCCTCACCAATCTTAATTTGTAGCGCTTCATACACGCCTGGTGGGAAAGTCATATCCCCATATATTTTTGTTGGAAAATAGACATCCGACAACTCTACATTTACATCATAATTATAACCTTCTGCTATAATTACCTCTTTAGCAATCCTAACAATATTAGAAATCTCATTTTCCATGATAACTCTTGCTTCTTCTTTATTCTTTACTTCTTTCAGTGGTGCTTCTAACTCTTTTACTACTATATTCTTCACCTTTAGCTTCAGAGCTTGGTCTTCCTTGGTATCACTATTCGCTAATACATGAAAGCGTATCATCTCATCAGCTAT
>CAZAKD010000111.1:3670-6130 GCA_964485435.1 uncultured Lachnospiraceae bacterium | reverse complement strand
GAAATTAAGCAATGATGAAGTGGCAATACGTATTATTCATGGTGGTGTTGGCGCTATTAATGAATCAGATGTTATTCTGGCAAGTGCTTCTAATGCAATTATTATTGGATTTAATGTTAGACCAGATAATACAGCAAAAGAGATAGCAGAACATGAAAATGTTGACCTTAGACTATATCGTGTTATTTACAATGCTATCGAGGATATTGAGGCTGCAATGAAAGGTTTACTAGATCCAATCTATGAAGAGAAAGTAATTGGGCATGCAGAAGTACGTCAGGTATTTAAAGCTTCAGGACTTGGTAATATTGCAGGGTCCTATGTACTTGACGGTAAGATTACAAGACACTCCTCTGCTAGAATCATTAGAGATGGTATCGTAATCTATGATGGTCCTTTAGCATCTCTTAAGAGATTTAAGGATGACGTCAAAGAAGTTGCTTCTGGCTATGAATGTGGTCTTGTATTTGAAAAGCATAATGATGTAATAGAAGGGGATACTGTAGAAATATATATCATGCAAGAAGTACCTCGTTAAATAAAATATCCAATGAAGGATGTGTATAAATATGAGAAAAAACAGTATTAAAAACACTAGAGTTAATATGGAAGTTCAAAAAGAATTAAGTGTATTAATAAATAGGGAGATTAAAGATCCTAGAATTAATCCAATGACTTCAATTGTAGCTGTAGAGGTTGCACCAGATCTAAAGCATGCTAAAGTATATATTAGTGTGCTTGGAGATGAAGAATCCAAGAAAGAAACCTATGAGGGGCTTAAAAGTGCATCTGCTTATATGAGAGGGCAATTAGCGAAACGAATTAATCTTAGAAACACACCTGAATTAACATTTGTAATGGATCAATCCATTGAATATGGAGTGAACATGTCAAAGATGATTAGTGATGTAACTGAAAATGATGAAAAGAATCGCGTTATTGAATAACCATTTTTCCCTATGGGAGGTGTAATTATGAGTGTTTTATTAACAGACATCAAAAATGGAGACAGTATAGGTATAGGTGGGCATGTAAGACCTGATGGTGATTGTGTGGGTTCTTGCATGGCTCTATACCATTACTTATCCAATATATATCCTAGCAGTGAAATAAATGTATATCTTGAGATGATTCCTGAATCTTTCTCTAGCATAAAAGATGTATCATCAGTTGTGACTACTTTTGAGGAGCATCAACCATATAACGTTTTTATCTCCTTGGATTGTGGTTCTATAGATCGTCTAGGAGAAGCTCAAAAGTACTTTGATTCAGCTGAAAAAACAATAAATATAGACCATCATATTAGTAATACAAATTTTGCAAATATAAATCATGTAATACTTGACGCAAGCTCAACTTGCGAAGTATTATTTGGTTTATTTGATGAAGAAAGAATTGATGAAACCATAGCTACATGGCTATATCTAGGAATTGCCCATGATACAGGAGTGTTTATTCACTCCAACACCACAAAAAATACAATGAATATCACAGGAAGTCTAATAGATAAAGACATCCCTTTCTCTCAGATAATAGATAAGAGTTTTTACCAAAAAACATATATTCAAAATCAGATATTGGGAAGATGTCTTTTAGAGAGTATTCTAGTACTAGATGGACAATGCATCGTATCAGTACTTTCTAGAAAAACCATGAATTTCTACGGAGCAGAGCCAAAAGATCTAGATGGAATTATTGATCAACTTCGAGTAACTCAAGGAGTTGAAGTTGCTATCTTTATATACGAAGTTGATGTGCTTCAATATAAAGTGAGTATGCGTTCTAATAATGATGTAGATGTAAGTAAAATCGCAGTATATTTTGGCGGTGGTGGTCATGTTAAAGCAGCAGGATGCAATATGTCTGGAACAGCACATGATGTAATTAATAATCTGGTTTCACATATTGAACATCAATTAAAACAAGGTGAATAATATATGGAAATTATCATACATAGTTATGAGTATATAAAGGAGGATTAACCTTGATAAATGGCATTATAAATATATATAAAGAAAAAGGTTATACCTCCCATGATGTGGTAGCAAAACTTAGAGGAATTCTAAAGCAGAAGAAGATAGGACATACTGGAACTCTAGATCCTGATGCAGAAGGAGTATTGCCAGTGTGCTTGGGGAAAGCAACGAAACTCTGTGATCTTCTTACAGATAAGGATAAAGTCTATGAAACAGTTTTGAAATTAGGTGTAAGGACTGATACACAAGATATGACAGGTGAGATACTTGAGAATAAAAAGGTTATTGCGTCTGAACAAGAGATCATAAATGTTATTCATAGTTTCATTGGAGATTATCAACAGATTCCTCCAATGTATTCTGCTTTAAAAGTAAATGGAAAAAAATTATATGAACTAGCAAGGGAAGGGATAGAGATTGAACGGAAACCTAGAGGGGTTACTATTCATGATATCCAGATTATTAATATAGAACAAGATGAAGT
>CAZAKD010000111.1:1877-3660 GCA_964485435.1 uncultured Lachnospiraceae bacterium | reverse complement strand
CATTGTTCAAAAGGAACGTACATACGTACATTGTGTAATGATATAGGAGAACAGTTAGGTTGTGGCGGTTGTATGAAGTCATTGCTTCGTACCAAAGTGGGACAATTCTTTTTAGAGCATTCCATTAACTTGTCTACAGTTGTAGAATGCGTGGAAAAGGATCAATTACAAGCCAATATTATAGCTATTGACTCTATATTAGAAGAACATTCTCCAGTAATGATTAAAGAAGAATATACAAGATATTTATATAACGGTAATCGATTGGAAACAGACATGATTATAGCTCTTGAAAAGGAAGAGTTAACAAAACAAGTAAGAGTATATGATAGGGACAATCATTTTGTAGGCTTATATGAATATAATCAAAACAAGAAAGATTATAAACCAGTTAAGATGTTTCTATAATTGAGTATTGAGAAGTATTAGGAGCATAATAATGGAATATATTGCAGGAACAACAGAATTTCAATTATATAATAGTGCTGTATGTCTTGGAAAGTTTGATGGACTTCATCTTGGACATCAATTGTTAATGGATACAATAATCTCGTTAAAATCAAAAGGATATAGTGCTACTGTATTTAGCTTTATATATAATCCAAGCAATCTCTTTTCAGACAATGACTTAAAGGTAATTAATACAGAAGAAGAGAAGAGGAAAAAGCTTGAACAAAAAGGAATTGATGTATTTATATCATATCCTTTTTCCCAAGAAACCTCTAGTATGGAGCCGGTTGAGTTTATAGAGGAAGTCCTTGTGAAACGAATGGATGCTAAAGTTATCGTTGTTGGACAGGATTTTTGTTTCGGACATAAACGCAAAGGAAATGTGGAGTTATTAGAAGAATTATCTAAAATATATGGTTATGAACTAATTGTATATGATAAGGTAAAACTAGATGGTGATATTGTAAGTAGTTCTCGAATTCGGGAAGAACTTTTAAATGGAAATATCTCTATGGCTAACGAACTTCTTGGAACACCTTATTCAATTGTAGGGCAGGTTCTACATGGAAAAAAGATTGGAAGAACCATTGGAATGCCTACAGTGAATCTGATTCCAGATGAGAATAAAATATTACCACCTAACGGTGTATATGCATCTAAAGTCATAGTTGATGATAAAGAATATCTTGGAGTGAGTAATATTGGGACAAAGCCAAGTGTAGGAGATCATTTTCAAAGAGGAGTGGAAACATACCTCTTTGATATGAACCAAGATATGTATGGAAAAACTATTGAAGTGAAATTATATGAATATGAACGTCCAGAACTGAAATTTGAAACCATAGAAGAATTATCAGAATGTATGCATAATGATATTCTATGGGCTAAAGAATATTTTAAGAATCACGAATACTAAAATCTCCCAATCTAAGGATTGGGAGATTTTAGTATTCTATATAATTCATTGATACCTGATATGATGCTGTCTTCTGATAGATTGGCATATCCAAAAAGAAGGGTAGGGGTATAATCTTTAGGAATATCACTGATATAATATTCTTTTAATCCATACAGTTTTATACTATGAGTTCTTGCGATAGTGATAATTTCTTCCTCAGTTAGACTGATCTTCATAGGTACAACAAGATGTAGTCCTGCATGTTCGCCTAAGATATCAATGGATTCTCCGAAGACTTGTAAAGCTTGAATTAACAGATCATGTTTACTTTTATATATTTTTCGCATTTTATTTAGATGGCGTTCAAAGTACCCAGCACTTAAAAAGTTTGCTAGAATATTTTGGTCAATTCTAGATACAGTGGAGGAATAATAG
>CAZAKD010000111.1:0-1833 GCA_964485435.1 uncultured Lachnospiraceae bacterium | reverse complement strand
CGAATACCTGGAGCAATGGAACGAGAAAAAGTTCCTATATAGATAACTTTACCATTGTTATCCAAGCCTTGTAATGCAGGTATAGGCTTGCCTTTATAACGAAATTCACTGTCGTGATCGTCTTCAATAATATAATGATTGTCGGAAGCATGGGCCCATTTTAATAATTCAAGTCTTCGTTTGATTGGCATAACTACACCAAGGGGATATTGGTGTGAAGGTGTAACGTAAGCAATATTTGCAGTGGAGGCAGAAAGTGTATCAATATTCATGCCAGAACTATCCATATCAATGGGAATTACACTACGGTGTAATCCGGTGAAGATTCGATAAGCCTGTGTATAAGAAGGATTCTCCATAGCAATGATACTATCTGCTTGAAGAATCTGAACTAGTAGTTGTAATAGATAATCGGCACCGGCACCAATGATAATCTGTTCTTTGATGCAATTAACACTTCTTGACTCGTGAAGATAAGATGCAATTGCATTCCTTAGGTCTTCATCACCTTGTCCATGTCCTTGTAAAAACACATTATTATCCTCTTGCAAGGATTTATTAGATAGCTTTCTCCATGTGTTAAAGGGGAAATTATTAATATCTATAAAAAATGGAGAAAAGTCGTATTTAAAAAATATACGAGGAGATATTGTATCTTGTTGGTATTCTTTCTCTGGAGAAGGTATCTGAAGTAAGGTGGTAATATCGCATACATAATACCCTTTCTTCTCTATAGACTCTATATAGCCTTCTGAAAGCAATTGACCATAGGCCATATCAACTGTATTGCGACTCACTTGAAGGTGGGATGCTAACTTTCTTGTAGATGGAAGTTTATCTCCAAAGATAAGAACTCCTTCCTGAATCTCTTTTTTTATATAATCATACAACTGTTCGTATAAAGGAACAGTGCTTTTTCCATTCAAATGTACGGTGAACATAAAGGCTCCTTTCTGTAAGAGATTTAATTCTACAATGCATTTTTGGTATTATATCATGTTCTTACCAAAGATTCCATATTGAATCTAGTTTCTTATTCAGTTAAGCTATACATACAAATATATTTGTTATACGAAGGATAAAATACTATTAAATATACATAGCGTCTAGGCACCTCATAACTGAATAATGTGAAATTATGTAACTCGTTCATGCCTATTATGAAAGGAAAGAGGTATATTCATGAGAATGTATAAGAAAGAGAGAAAATATCCCCAAATTGTAACAAAGTTTTTATTAGGAACAGGAGCAGGTATATGCGTTGTCGCATTGTCGTTTAATGGAAGTGCAATAGCCCAATCAAAATTAAATTCTTTAGATTGCACTCAATATTTAACAGAGGCATTACAACAGGAAAAATTGAAGCTAGTAAATCTATACATAGAAGATACAAAGAATATTATTGAAAAGAATAATACATATAAAAATAATAAGAACAATCTTAAAGTAGAAGAATTAAATGTTACAGATTCAAAGAAGGTAACTGATGTGGAAAAACCGAACAATGAAAAACCACAGAACAATGAAAAACCAGTTGTAAATACAGAAGAGACTCCAAACGTTGAAGATACAAAAACAAAGGATGAAAATGTTCAAGAATCAAATATAAAAGATAAAGATTGTGATAATACTATGATACAATATAATAATTTAAAGACTAAGAAAACATATACTTCAAGATCTGATCTAAATAAATCGATAGAAGATATTCTTAGAAAATATAAGAACCAAGGAAATAGTTCTAATAATCAAGGTTCTAATAATCAACAGAATAATAATCAAGATCCTAGTAAACAAGATCCAAAAGAATCTGACACATCCAATCAGGATACA
>CAZAKD010000110.1:3947-6180 GCA_964485435.1 uncultured Lachnospiraceae bacterium | reverse complement strand
TATTTTCCTCTGTATTTAGAAGGGGATATCCCATATTGTTTCTTAAATACGTAGCTAAAATAATTCGGTTCCGCATATCCTACTTTTTCTGCTATCATATAGGTTTTATAATCTGTTTGATTTAACAATTCAACAGCTTTATTTAACCTTACTTCAGTTAAGTAAGCAACGTAGCTTTGCCCCGTTTCTTTCTTAAATAATGTTGAAAAATATGCTGTACTTATATGTAGATATTCACAAATCATCTCAACAGATAATAATAGATCCATATAATTTTCTTGTATGTATTGTTTCGCGGATATTACAATTTGATTCGCTGCACTTGTTCTCTCTTTATTAATTTGGCTACTCAGATTAATCGTTATTGAATAAAGCCATTGTCGCATCTCTTCCATTGACTGAAATGTACCTAGACGTTGGAAATAATCAATATCATTACCAAACACACTAGCTGCATCAAGTTCATATCCCTGCACAACTTTAAGTAAGGCACCCACAATCCCAAGTAGATATACCTGATATTGTTGAAAAGAAAGGTCATTGGTTTTGAACTTCCCAATAAAAGTATCAACTACTTTTCTTATATCTTCTTCAGAACCAAATTTGATCACTGTAAGTAATTCTCGTTCACATTGATCATCAAACTTAAGATTTGTAATCTGATTCGGCTCAACATCTTTAATATAGATCGCTTTTCCTTCACCTAGTATAACCTTATAATCCAGGGCATTTTGAGCTCCTAGGTAGGATGTGTTTATATTATTTATATCATCTGTAAGAGCACCAATTCCTACAGATACATTTAATTCAAGGATTCTTTTACTTTCTTTACATATATCGTTCATAATATGTATGAATCCACTTATCTCATCTTCTGTATTAAAAGTAGCGATAACACACACATTATCATGAATAAGCAGGCTTTCTACAGAATAAGATTTTTGCAACTTTTCATCTGCCAGTTGCTTCACAGAGAAAGGTATTAGCTCCTTCTCTTTATGGAAAGCTATCTCATCCCCTGAAGAAAGTGTGTTTAGCTTTTCAATAAAAAACAGTGCAGCTGTCCAATACCTTCCATCACTTATCTTGTAATTATCTCTATCAACTTCATGTTCTTTTGATAGTCTACCTTCCAAAAGATCAGTTAGATACTTCTCCCTCATCACTGGAAGGCTTTTTATATATCGTAATCTAAGAGTCTCGACATCCGTTCTTTGAGCGATCTCTTTGTCTAAAATACTCTTTATTTTACCCAGAATAGATGTAAGTTCTTCTACATTAACTGGCTTTAATACATATTCTACAACATTAATCTTAATTGCTTGTTTCGCATATTCAAAGTCATCAAAACCGGAGAATATAACCAGCTTAATAGAAGGCAATAGTTCCCTTAGCCGACTTCCTAAAGTAAGCCCATCCATAAACGGCATTCTAATATCTGTTATAACCACGTCAGGTTCTAAAGCAATTGCTTTCTCAAGAGCTTCTTCCCCATTCTCAGCATCTCCTACTACTTCATAGCCAGCACGTTCCCAATCAATTTTTTTAATTATACTTGTTCTTACTTCTTCTTCGTCATCAACTAGCATTACTCGATAAAGCGCCATCTATTGCTACACTCCTTTTGTCCCAATCCTATGATAACATTATCACTATGGAATTTCAAACAATATAAGATTATTTTTTAGCTAGATATTTTCTTAGATCAAGAGCAACTGCAATTACAATTACTAGACCTTGAACGATATATGTATATGAAGTTTCAACTCCTAAGAATTGTAGTGAAGATTTAAGCAATTCAAAAACCAATACACCTACTAGAATTCCAGGTATTTTACCAACACCACCATTGGTTGATACTCCACCAATCGTACACGCTGCAATGGCTTCAAGTTCATAACCATTCGCTGTATTAACTGAAGCACCACCTGATTTTGCTGCAAGAAGGAATCCTGCTACTCCATATAAAGCTGCTGCTAATCCATAGATCATAATCTTTGTTTTGCTAGTATTTACACCAGACACTTCAGCTGCATTTTCATTACCACCTATAGCATACATATACTTTCCATGTCGTGTTTTATTATATAAAAACCAGAACCCTGCTCCAAATATAAAAGCGATTAGAAATAAATATGGAATTCCTATTATATCTCCTCTGGCAATCTTAGTATAATCATCTCTTAGACCACCAATCGGATCCGCGCCTGTAAATACAAGGGTAATACCATAT
>CAZAKD010000110.1:0-3937 GCA_964485435.1 uncultured Lachnospiraceae bacterium | reverse complement strand
CATATACAAAAGTCTGCATACCTAAGGTAGCAATAAAAGGAGGAACTTTAAAATAAGATATAATACAACCATTAATTAATCCAAATGTCCCACACACTGCAATTGTTATCAGAACTACAATTATAATAGGAAGTTCACCTATATTAGGAAAGAATTTAGAAGCATAGTCTGCTCTTTGGAGCAATAGTGCTGATATACAAGCTCCTAATCCCGCAAGACGTCCCGCTGAGAGGTCTGTACCTTTTGTTATCAAACAACCACTAACGCCTAATGCAATTATAAAACGAACAGCAGTATTTACAGATATATTCTTAAAGTTACTTAAGGAGATAAAATTCTCCTTTGATATTCCTACAAAGATAACCATAATAAACATAATAATTGTGATTGCATTATTTTCAATTAATCTTACAATCGATTTACGATCCATCGTTTTAAACATGTTTTTGTCCCCCTATGCGAATTTCGTTGCTAATCCCATGACTTTCTCCTGGGTAGCTTCTTCTCTTGATATCTCACCAGTAACTCTTCCATTACACATAACCATGATTCTATCTGACATTCCTATTAATTCTGACATCTCAGAAGAGATCATAATAATGCTTTTGCCTTGCTTTGCCAATTCTAGCATAATTGTATAGATCTCATACTTTGCACCAACATCAATTCCTCGAGTTGGTTCGTCTAGAATTAGAACATCCGGATCATTGGCAAGCCAGCGGGAGATAATAACCTTTTGTTGGTTACCCCCAGAGAGACTTTGAATCAATGTCTTTGTTGATGGAGTCTTGATACTAAGCTTTGCAATATTTTCTTGCACCAATGCAAGTATCTTCTTATTATTCAATACAAATCCATAATCAATATATTTGTCTAAAGATGCGACAGCAACGTTGTCTTCAATGGACAACACTCCAAATATACCCGTCGCTCTTCTATCTTCTGTTAAAAGTGCAATTCCGTCTTTAATGGCATCTTTCGGTCTTCTAATCTTAAGTTCTTTACCCTTATATTTAATCACACCACTAGCGGTTGAACGAATTCCAAATATTCCTTCCATCAATTCAGTTCTTTGCGCACCAACAAGTCCACCAATTCCAAGAATCTCACCTTTTCTTAGAGAAAAGTTAACATCCTTAAATGACTTTGATGATATAGATGTAAAGTCTGTCACTTCTAAGACAACTTCTCCTGGAACATTATCCTTCGGTGGGAATAGATTAGTCAATTCTCGACCAACCATCTTGGCAATAATCATATCTGTAGTTAATTCTTTTGCTGCCCATGTTCCAACATATTTTCCATCTCTCATAATAGATACTTCATCAGATATCTTAAGAATCTCATCCATCTTATGAGAAATATATATAATAGATATTCCCCTCTTCTTTAAATCATCAATAATTGTAAACAATGCCTCTACTTCGTTCTCTGTTAGGGAAGATGTAGGTTCATCCATAATTACAATCTTTGCATCCACAGATACTGCTTTCGCTATCTCCACAGACTGCATCTGGGATAGAGATAATGTGGATAGTTTTACTCTAGGATTAAAATCCATTCTTACTTCTTCTAATAACTCTTTTGTCCTGTCATACATAGCTTTATGATCAATCACTGTAATTCCCAGAACTTTCTTAGTAGGATATCTACCACAGAATATATTCTCCGCTATGCTTCTCTCTAGAATTGGTTGCAATTCTTGATGAACCATTGCGATTCCTTTGTGAAGTGCATCGTTTGCATTAACTATATGGGTCTGTTCTCCTTGAAACCATACTTCACCTTTATCCATAGAATATATACCAAATAAGCATTTCATCAAGGTAGACTTTCCCGCTCCATTTTCGCCCATAAGAGCATGTACCGTACCCGGTTTTACTTTTATACTTACATCATCTAATGCTTTTACACCAGGAAAGCTTTTACTAATTCCACGCATCTCTAATAAATACTCTGACATAATCGAACCCCCTTAATACAATGGACAGGCTTGTCGGCTCCATTGTCGTTAAAATTGAGTGTGCGTTTGCACACTCAATTTATATCTATTAATTTGTTACTTTTACATAGTCAACTGTATAATTTTTCTCAATTGCTTCTCCATTTACTACCATGGCAGCAACTTCAGCAGCCTTATGAGATTGACCATTTGCATCATTTAATACTGTACCAGTCATCTTACCTGATTTTACATACTCTACCGCTTCATCAAGTGCATCTACACCAACAAGATAGATATCTTCTCCAACTTTTCTTCCTGCTGCTTCTATTGCTTGATAAGCTCCAAGAGCCATAGCGTCATTATTACAGAATACTACTTCAACTTTTTCTCCGTATTGAGTTAATGCTTGAGCAACAATCTCTTGTCCTTTTGCTTGATCCCAATCGCCACGTTGTTCAACTAATTTTTCAACTTTCATACCTGATTCTTCTACAGCTTTGATAGAGAATTCTGTTCTGTATTGAGCATCTACATTTTCAGGATCTCCTACTACCATAACGTAGCTAAGTGTTCCATCTCCGTTGATATCACCTTTATTAGCAGTTTCATTGATGATCTCTCCTTGGAATGTTCCAGATTGTCTAGCATCTGCACCAACATAAGATATCTTATCCCAAAGTGCTAAGTCGTCAGTCGTTGGTTCACGGTTAATGAATACTACTGGAACATCAGCTTCTTTACATAATTCAATTACTGAAGCAGCAGCTGAAGATTGAACAAGATTCGCTACAATTACATCTACACCACTTGCAATAAAGTTCTGAATCTGATTTGTTTGTTCAGCTTGATCATTTTTTCCATCCATTACTGTTACTTCATATGTAACACCGTCTTTACTCATATCTTCTTGAAAATATCTTTGTAGTTCTTCACGGTATACAGTCATAAAGTTATCATCAAACTTATAGATTGCAACACCTACTTTAACTGTTTTACCTGTTTCTGTTTCTTCAGTTTCTGTCTCTACTGTTGTGTTTTCCTCTGTAGTTGTTTCTGTAGTCCCCTTGTCTTTGCTACCACATGCTACTAATGATAACCCCATGCACGCTACTAATAATAACGCTACTAACTTTTTCATTCCTTTTCCTCCTATTTGGTTAAGAAAACCTTTTTTATTTATTTATATAGACGAAATGTCTATGATAAATCCTTTTGTATGTTTCATACGTATTTTTATTATCTTCTCTCCATTTATTGTGTATTATATCCAATGATAAGCCGTAGCTCCATAGGATTTTCTTTCATCTTATATTGATTTTCTTTTGTTTTGCATTATATTCTATATATTTTATATATATTTTTTTACAATAAAAACACGGAACACAATGGCTTGCTCCGTGTAATTTGTTATCTTATATGAAATTAGTTCAAAATCATAAACTCATAATCTTTTCTAGCTTTCCTTTATCTATCTCACTAATCTTCCTTGGTATCTCCATATTATCTTTGTACTCATTCAGCTGTTTCCCAAACCATATAATATCATGCCATTCATTAAACTTATTACCGGCGTTAGGGAACACACCAATTTCATAAAATCCCAATCGTTTGTGTAAATAGATACTCTTCTCGTTAGGAATAGTAATACATCCATATGCATTGCAATACCCTTGTTCTTTCAGTATATCTAGTAAAACAGAGTAAAGTCTAGTTCCAACACCTGTTCCTTGATAATCTTTAGACATATATATAGATAATTCCACATTCCACTGATATGCAGCTCTTTCCCTTTGTCTTGATGCATATGCATACCCTTTAACCCTATCTTCTTCTATATAGACAATCCACGGGTAGTCTTTTTGAATTGCTTCTACCCTTTTTCGGAATACTTCTATATTAGGAACTTCATATTCAAATGTAATGGTTGTTTCTTGTATATAGTAACTATATAAATCTATATCTTCTTCTATATCTTCATTTTTTGCAATTCTA
>CAZAKD010000109.1:0-6188 GCA_964485435.1 uncultured Lachnospiraceae bacterium | reverse complement strand
GCAGCACATAGTTAAAGGCGGTGTTAGAATTTCTACCACCGCCTTTTTTATATGCCATTTTCTTTTTTATGAAAGTCTACCCAAAAGTTCTTTCCCAAGCTCCTCAAAACCAGGTTTTCCAAGAAGAGCAAACATATTTTTCTTATAACTTTCAACACCTGGTTGATCGAAAGGATTCACTCCTAAGATATATCCACTTACTCCACATGCAAATTCAAAGAAGTAGAAAAGTTGTCCAATGTAGAATTCATCTTCTTCCGGTAAGTTTATCATTAAGTTAGGAACATTTCCATCTGTATGTGCAAGTAGAGTTCCTTTCATTGCACTTTTATTAATAAAATCAACTGATTTACCAGCAAGATAATTTAATCCATCAAGATCAACTTCCTCTTCTTCAAGAGTTAACTCATATCTTTGTTTCTCAAGATTAATTACTGTTTCAAACATAATTCTTTGACCATCTTGGATATATTGTCCCATAGAGTGTAGATCTGTTGTTAAGTCTACCGATGCAGGGAATATTCCTTTTTGGTCTTTTCCTTCACTTTCACCATATAATTGCTTCCACCATTCTGATACATAATGTAATGATGGTTCATAGTTAGCAAGAATCTCAACATTCTTCCCTTTGCGAAGTAAAATATTACGAATAGCTGCATACTTAACTGCATCATTATCCTTAAAAGCACTGTTTAAGCAACGCTCTCTTTGGCTAGCTGCACCTTCCATTAATCTTACAATATCTGCACCACTTACTGCGATTGGTAGTAGGCCTACTGCTGTAAGAACTGAAAATCTTCCTCCTACATCATCAGGAACTACAAAGCTTTCATAACCCTCTTCAGTTGCTAGATTCTTTAAAGCTCCTTTTGCTTTGTCTGTTGTAGCATAGATTCTCTTACCAGCCTCTTCTTTACCGTACTTTTCAATTAAAAGCTTTTTAAATACACGGAAAGCAATTGCTGGTTCAGTTGTTGTTCCTGACTTACTAATCATATTAACAGAAAAGTCTCTATCTCCAATTAGTTCAATTAAATGAGTTATATAAGTACTACTAATATTGTTACCTACATAGTAAATCTCAGGTGTTTTACGAATATCTTTTGATACACTATTATAAAAACTATGTCTTAATGCTTCAATTGCAGCTCTTGCACCAAGGTAAGATCCTCCAATACCTATTACCAATAGAACATATGAATCCTTTTGAATCTTGGCTGCAGCTTTCTGGATTCTTGCAAACTCTTCTTTATCATAGTTAACAGGTAGGTCTACCCATCCTAAAAATTCACTTCCTGCACCAGTTTTACTGATTAATTCTTCCTTTGCATTCTCAGCTATCTTTTCTATCATTTCAATCTCATGTTCTGAGATAAAATCTTTTGCTATAGAATAGTCAAATGTCACATTACTTCTCATATTATTACACTCCTTTTCATAATTTTCTAAATTTTATTCTAGCAAATATAACAAGGATAATCAATACATATTTTATTTGCTAGTATTCTATTGTAAAAACTCTTTCAATATATCTGCAATAATATCTTCTTCGGCTATGTCTTCATCTATTACGTTACTAATACTCTCGTTACATGCTGCCATATCGTGAATACTGTCTTGTTCTGTTATAGCAATAGTTTCAGGAATCTCCTCTTCAAAATATTCATTTTGATACCTTTCAAGGCTTTCTGGGTAAAAATACATTTGCTCTAATTTTACCTGAAGCATATTCTCTAGGTAATCCTTCATATTAACCTGTAATATAATTCTTTTTCTTGATAAGTCTATAAAACTATCCACAATTATTAATAATGAATTTGTAATCAAACCAGCTAGAAATGTTGACAGAATTGCATCTTGTCCACATTCGAAGAAAATAGCTAAACCAATGGAAACTATTCCAACTAAGAGACTCATTACAAAAAGTTGTCCACTTATATTCTCCCATGTGCATAATAATATTCCACAGGATTTGTGCTTATAAATATACTTATCCACAAAGATGTCCACATTATGAACACCAATCTTCAATTTATAACAAGCTTCGAACCTTGTTTTGACTTGTTTCATTAAGTTATTCTCAGAATTCGCCATATTCTCAGATGCTTTAATTAAGTTCTTATATATGCCTTGCACCATTAATCTTATAAGTAACCCCATAATACCTATTCCTACTATTACGTATATAGGCATATTATAAATGAATATATCTTGAACTGTCATCTTAGTACTCTCCCTTTTTACTATAATTTACATTTATTATAATGCATATTCCTATCTTTGGAAAGGGCAGATTATCAAAAATCGTTTTACTAAAAGTGACATATATCGACATGTTACCTAACTATAAACCTTTGATTAATTCTGTCATAAGCTTAACGGTATGTTCAATTGCTTTCATCTCAAACTCTGTGTAATCTACTTCTGCACTCTTATCTGCTTTATCAGATATCGCACGTATTACTAGATATGGGATATTATTTAGATATGCTACTTGAGCAATTGCTGCACCCTCCATTTCAGTGCAATATCCATTAAAAGTCTCAACTAGGCTCTTTTTTTTATCGTGCTCCGATATAAATTGATCTCCAGAAACTATCCTACCTTGAAATACCTGTATCTCTGGGTTAACCTCTTTGCATGTCTTCATCGCTAATTCTATCATCGTTTCATCTGCTGCAAATATGGATTCCTCCATTCTAGGTATTACTCCAGGTGGGTAGCCAAATCCTGTGGCATCCATATCATGCTGTAAAGCATCCTTCGATAATACAATATCACCTATGTTTATTTCATTTCGCAATGAACCAGCAACTCCAGTATTAATAATTCCTTCTACACTGAATTCATCCACAAGGATTTGTGCACAGATTGCTGCATTTACTTTTCCAATACCGCTTCTTACTATTACAACATCTTTTCCATATAGGGTTCCACGACAGAACTCCATGGAGGCTCTATTTATAACTTCTTGGGTATCCATTCTATCCTTAAGAATTTTAACTTCTTCATCCATTGCTCCTATAATTCCAATATGATTCATATACATCTCCTCACTTTCGTAATTTTTTATTCCTATTATATCAGATAAACATTCCATTGCAAATTAACTAACATTAGTATAGAATAAAATATGCAAATATTCTAACAAATGTTTACATTAAGGAGCAGAATTGAAAAACCTAAAGAAACAAAAACAATTCAAAAGAATATACGTTGAGATTACAAATGTATGCAATTTACATTGTAGTTTTTGTCCTCCCTTAAGTAGGACACCCGCTTTCCTTTCTGTAGAGGATTTTCAACATATCGTAGAGAATATTACACCTTATACCGATTATATCTATCTACACATTAAAGGAGAACCTCTGTCGCATCCTCAATTAGAGAGTATCCTTAATATATGTCATAATCATCAACTCTATGTAAATATTACTACCAATGGTACACTCTTATCTAAAACTAGAGATATATTATACCGTTCTCCTGCGCTAAGACAGATTAATATATCCTTGCATAGCTTTGAGCAAAATAATACCCTTAAAGATTCTCAGGCTTCTGGGAAACTCGAACATTATTTGTCAACGATTATTACTACAGCTAAATATCTCAGCGAACATACTAAAACAATAGCTGCATTAAGATTATGGAATCTAGATCAAGCTACGATGGATGATGACCTGGTACAGGACAATACCTATATTATGAATCGCCTCTTAGAAGAGTTTCCAAACTCTGAACTGGCAACCTTAGAACAGTCATCTATAAATCGTGGTATTAAACTATCAGATCAGATATATCTTAATTTCGACTATGAATTTCTTTGGCCAAGCCTTGATGCTCCTTATGTTGGGAATACCGGATCATGTTATGGTTTAAGAACACAATTAGGAATCTTAGTAGATGGAAGTGTGGTTCCTTGCTGCCTTGACGGAGACGGCACCGTAATCTTAGGGAATATTTTCAAAGAACAACTCCCACATATCTTAAATTCTCCTAGAGCTTGTGAAATTGCTCAAGGATTTACGAATGGAAAAATAACAGAAAAGTTTTGTCAACATTGCGGTTATCGTGGCCGTTTTTCTATATAATTATTACGAACACATTGGAGGCTAATTATGAAAAAGATAGTATTAACTGGAGGGGGAACTGCAGGTCATGTTACTCCAAATATTGCTTTAGTTCCTGAATTAAAGAAAGCTGGATATGATATACACTACATTGGTTCTTACCATGGAATTGAAAGAAAATTAATTGAAGAGTATGATATCCCTTATTATGGAATATCCTCCGGAAAGTTAAGAAGATATTTTGACCCCAAGAACTTTAGCGATCCTTTTAAGGTTGTAAAAGGCTATCAGGAAGCTTCCTCATTACTAAAAAAGCTTAAACCGGATGTGGTATTTTCAAAAGGAGGATTTGTAACTGTTCCAGTAGTCTTGGCTGCTAAGCGTCGAGGAATTCCCTCTATCGTACATGAATCAGATATTACACCTGGATTAGCCAATAAGATATGTATTCCATTTGCTTCAAAAATCTGCGCTAACTTTCCTGAAACACTGGGCAATCTTCCAAAGGATAAAGCTGTATTAACAGGGTCCCCTATAAGAAAAGAACTTTTCTCAGGAAACAAAATTAAAGGCTTAGAATTTTGTGGTTTTACCGCTAATAAACCTGTAATTCTTGTTATTGGCGGAAGCCAAGGTTCTGCATTTGTAAATGATTCTGTTCGCAACATCCTACCAACATTACTAGAGACTTATCAAGTTATTCATCTCTGTGGTAAGGGAAAATTAGACGAAACACTTACAAATACACCGGGGTATATTCAATTTGAATACATAAAGAAGGAATTAAGTGATCTTCTAGATTGTGCTGATATTATTTTATCTAGAGCTGGTGCCAATGCCATCTGTGAAATACTTGCTTTAAGGAAACCAAATATATTAATTCCTTTATCTATTGGTGCTAGTAGAGGAGATCAAATTCTCAATGCACAATCTTTTCAGAATCAAGGCTTTAGTTATGTGTTACCTGAAGAAGATTTAACAACCTTGTCTCTTTTAGAAGCCATTGACCACGTTTACTCTAATAGGTCTACTTATGTGGAAGCTATGAATCAAAGCAATCTCATGAATCCTATAGGGACTATTGTAGAATTGATACAGCAATTAACTTCAAATAATAAGAAAATTTAAAAACTTCTTTTCATATCCAGTGGCCTATAAGGCCTGCTGGATAGCTAAAAGGAGTTTTTCCATCTCACCCTCTTCATATTGTCCAGCTGACCACCCAATGGAAACATTATCTTTGTCATACCTTGGGATTACATGCATATGAAAATGAAATACAGTTTGTCCTGCCGCACTTCCATTGTTTTGCAAGATATTAATACCATCACATTGCAAAGTATCTTTTAAGGCCTTGCCTAAACGCCTCGCAATAAGATACACTTTAGAAGCCTCTATATCACTTAAAGCAAACATATCATCACTATGATTCTTAGGAAGGATAATAACGTGGCCTTTTGCTGCCGGGGCAATATCTAATATGGCACGAAAGTCATCATCCTCATATACAGTTTTAGACGGAATATCTCCTTTTCCTATTTTACAAAAAATACACTCTTCATTCATCATTATTTCCTTTCTATATCAGTGAATTGAATTAATCTAACTTTGTCTTATTATTATAAGTTTGTCGATATTTGTAGATGTGTTTTGTTTGCCATTACTTCCATTCAATGGTATTATTTCTATGGAGGTAGTGACATGTTTACTGATGAAGAACAATTTAAAATTAAATATTTATGTGAGGAAGTTCCTGAACTAAGTCACATAATAAGACGTTATAAAGAAGAAAGTCAATATATACTTACAAGTGTCTCTCACGAACTGAGAAATCCTATAACTTTAATACATAGCACTGTACAACTCATGGAAAGACGCAATCCTTCGGTGGCTCAGATTCCATACTGGTCTCAACTAAAAGATGATATTAATACTACTATTTCGCTTCTTAATGAATATTCTGACTTTAATCATAGTGAGAATGTACACTGGTCAACTATCGATCTTTATCAACTAATTCATGATGTAAAATGTAGTTTTATGACTACATGCAACGATAAAGATATAAAACTTATGGTACAGGCTTAGGGCTCGCTATATCAAACAGAATTATTAACT
>CAZAKD010000108.1:409-6189 GCA_964485435.1 uncultured Lachnospiraceae bacterium | reverse complement strand
CGCCCGGTCAACATTAGCAACGGTTAAATGTAGGGAATTGGGAAAACGACCTACTCCTGTTACGTATGATGTATTAACCAAGCGTCCACAGTTTTTATTCATAAAAGCAAAAAAATTTTCAATTTAGGCTAATACACGAAGAAACACAAGCATCTAAACAAAATAAAAAGCCCTCAATCTCTAAATACTGAGATTAAGGCCCCTTTAACTTATCTTTTGCTCCACACACTTGACAATAAACAGGAACGATGAAGCAATTAATATTTCAGAAAGGAGTGTTTGAGCTCGTCGGCACTTAGGCTCTGTCTTTTAGAGCCTTATGTACCGTTACGAAGCGAGACCAAGCGAAAGCGTCTCCTCTTCAGAAATATTTAATTGCTTCATCGTTCCGTCCCTAAGTCAAGTGTGTAAATCTATCTAAGTTTATGGTTTTCAGCGTTAATGTCGTCTAGTAGTTGGTTCTTGATTTGCCAAAGTTTCTTGGAGAGGTCTACATAGATGTTGTGAGGATTTATGAGGCGTCTTGTTTCGTCCCATAGGGTCTCTTGTTCACCTTGACAATATTCTCGAATCTCCATAACAGAAGGGGACTCGTATACACATTCACCTTTTAGGAAAATAGGATGTAGTAGCTCTCTTAGGATAAATGTGTCAGCCTTGAGATAAGTCTTTTTCCAAGTTTCAATTGGGTCAAAGATCATTAGGTTCTCTGTAGACGTGTATTTCTCATCTACTAAAGTGATTAGGTCAGCTTTAATTTTGCCACTCTCCTTATCATAAATACGATATATGGTCTTATTTCCAGGGTTGGTTATCTTCCAAGTATTTTCAGAAAGTTTAATCTTAGGAAGGTGCTCACCGTCTTTTTCAATAGCAGCCAATTTATAAACTCCTCCGAAGGAAGGACAATCTTTTGAAGTAATAAGATTTGTTCCTACCCCCCATGAATTAACGGCAGCCCCTTGGGTTTTTAATGAGTCAATAAGATACTCATCAAGGTCACTTGAAGCAGTGATGATTGCGTCGGTAAACCCTGCCGCATCTAGCATCTTCTTTGCTTTTTTAGATAGGTAAGCAAGATCGCCACTATCTAATCGAATTCCATACTTTTTAGGCATTCTGCCACTATCACGTAACTCAGTAAATACCTTAATAGCATTTGGAACACCAGAGTGAAGGGTATCATAAGTATCTACTAATAAGGTTGTATTATCTCGATAGAGATTGGCATACTCACGGAAGGCAGTTATTTCATCTTCAAAGCTCATAATCCAACTGTGGGCATGTGTGCCAAGAGCTGGAATATTAAATAACTTAGAAGCCAACACATTACTTGTTCCGATACATCCACCAATGACAGCAGCTCTTGCACCGTAAGTTCCAGCATCAGGACCTTGAGCACGCCTTAGTCCAAATTCCATAACACTTTCACCTTGAGCTGCATACACAACTCGTGATGCCTTGGTTGCTATTAAACTTTGATGATTAATAATATTTAAAATTGCTGTTTCAATTAATTGTGCTTCAATAATTGGTGCAATAACTTTTACTATAGGTTCCATTGGAAATATAATAGTTCCTTCGGGAATGGCATAAATATCACCAGAGAACTTAAAGTTCTTCAGGTATTCTAGAAAGTCCTCATCAAATATTTTCTGATCTCGAAGATATTCAATATCACTTTCGTCAAAATGAAGATTATTAATATAGTTGATTACTTGATCTAGTCCAGCGCATATAGCATATCCACCATCAGAGGGATTGCTTCTATAAAAAGCATCAAATATAACGGTATTATTTGCATTGTTCTTGAAATACCCTTGCATCATAGTTAATTCATAAAAATCTGTGAGTAATGTTAAATTTCGTCCTTCCATTGTAGCTCCTTTTTCTTTCATCTTTCATGGATCATGTATAATAGGTGGTTTATTTTTATACATTATATCATATATTTAAGATTGTACAATCATCCCTTGATAGCGAACTGTATAATAAACGGATACAACACTATCTATTATATATAATAATGTAAAGACTCCTAAGCACATGTTGGTAAGTGCAGGCGTGTTCCATAACGCCATAAGATCATAACTATTTCCAGGAGTTAGTTTGAATACATTTTCAATTTCTATTAGAAAATTAGGATTCCATATATCAAATACCTTAAATATTATAATAGTAATTATAAGACCTATAGTATTTGTGATAACAGTAGTGACTGCAACTAGTTTATTATAGCGTCCACTTATGAGTGCTACAGTATCACGTATAATTCCTAGAACAATACAGATAATGAATAATGGTAACACTACTCTCCAGATTGATAAGTTAAAGATTGGAATGGAATAGACTTTACCATTTAAGTTAACCCAAGCCCCCATAAGTTGTGGTACAAAGACAAACATTATTATGCAAAGCACACCAAATACAATGCCAGCGATACTTTCCCCACGTTTAATGATGACCTTCTTGTGAGGAATATCCGGAAGCTTACTAATATCCCATGGTCCCATTCCTAGATCTACATTAACATGTAAACGCTCAATAATTGCAAAGACTATTGTAATCCAAGCAAATACTTGAATAAGAATAAAAGGAATCATTCCAATATCTAAAATTCCTTTCGTAAAGCCCTCAAGGGAAGCATCTGATGCGACTACTTTAATAAAAAAAGAAGCAATATTTGAAATAAAAAGTCCTATACCAGAACATATCAATACTATCTTTAATATAGAGCAATATTGTTCGTAATATTCCCCGCCAATAAGATGTCTCTGTTCTCCTCGGTATTGCCTTGCCATATCTGCAGGGGCACCAAGTTCAGAAAGAACCATATCAATATCATGGTTTTCTGGAGTTCTGTCCCCAGTCCTTTCATTTAGCATATCTTCAATTAATGTATATAGTTCTTTTTCAATATCTTCTCTTTGTCCTTTAGGTAACCTTCGCACTACATCATATACATAACGTTTCATCATATTATCTATATATTCATTATTCATAATATTACACCTACCGATCTTCATTCAATAATGACTGAATACTAAAAGCCATCTGGTTCCATTGATTCTTTAATTGCTCATAAACTTGGTTGCCTAATTCTGTTCTTTTATAGTATTTTCTAGGTTTGGCCTCATCTGTATCCCATTCACTAGCCAGGATTCCTTGTTTTTCTAACCTTCGAAGTAATGGATATAGAGTATTCGTATCAATACTTACTCCCTTTTCCTCCATGCTTTTTACCAGAGAATATCCGTATTGTGGTGTGCCTAACTGACTTATTACACTTAGAACAATGGTACCTCTACGTAACTCCAATGTAAGAGTAGCTATAATTTCTTTGATATCATTCATATGCACCCTCCTTATATTTATAATATACTGTATGATACACACTATTGTCAATATATAAATATAATAAATTAAACTATAGTATATAATTTTTAAATGCAAGTATCTTTAAAATTTATTTGTATTTCATAATAAACTTTGCTATAGTTATGAAAAAGTGAAAGGATTAATGAATAAATATTAATCTGATACTTGACATTAGAAATAACATATAGTATAAATATCATACAAAACATATCAAGTTAGTCGACTTAGAAATATTAAGGCATGATATGTTAGGTGTAAGAAGGTGGAGCGATGATTAGAATAACTAATTTGAACAAACTATTCAGGTTGAAAAGTGAAGATCTAGTGGTCTTGAGAGATATTAACCTTGAGATAGAAGACGGGGATATCTACGGGATTATTGGAATGAGTGGTGCAGGAAAAAGCACTTTAATAAGGTGCATTAATCTTTTGGAGAAACCAACTAGTGGATCAATTGAGATAAACGGCGTTGATATTACTCAAAAGAAAGGAAGGGAATTATTAAGTCTAAGAAAGAATATAGGAATGATCTTTCAAAACTTTAATCTCTTAATGCAAAAGAATGTAAGGAAGAATATTGGTTTTGGCTTAGAGATCACTAAGTTGAATGAATTTCATATAAAAGGAATGTCCAGAGAAGAATATACTAAGCTTGGGTATTTTGAAAAAAAGAAACTGAAGAAAGAAGCGATTAATAAAAGGGTAGACGAATTGCTAAAACTAGTTGATCTAGAGGATAAAGCATATGCCTATCCAGCTCAGCTCAGTGGTGGGCAGAGGCAGAGAGTAGCAATTGCGAGAGCTTTAGCCACAAGACCTTCTGTACTACTTTGTGACGAAGCGACTTCGGCACTAGACAGTATGACTACAACTTCTATTCTTAACTTATTAAAAAGAATCAATGAGAAGACCAATGTTACCATTATTATTATTACACATGAGATGAATGTAGTTCAGGCAATCTGTAACAAAGTTGCCGTAATTGATAAATCAGAAATAGTTGAATCAGGATATGTAGATGAAGTATTTTCTAAAAAGGATTCTCTTATCGTACAGAACCTTCTTGGAGGTGAAATCAATGAATAATATTGCGATTTTCTATAATGAATATGGACCAATGCTAATAGAAGGGATAATGGATACACTGTATATGACATTCCTTTCAACTATAGTGGCATATATTATAGGAGTCCCGATTGGGATTCTCGCAGAGGTTACAAGAAAGGGTGGTATACACCCAGCTCCAGTATTAAATAATATTTTAGGTGGTATTATTAATGTAGGAAGATCAATACCTTTTATTATATTACTTGTAGCAGTAATGCCATTTACAAGAGAAGTGGCAGGAACAACAATTGGCCCCAAAGCAGCAACGGTTCCACTAATAATAGCTGCGATACCATTTGTGGCAAGGCTAGTTGAAAATTCATTAAGAGAATTAGATGATGGAGTAATAGAGGCGGCGAGAGCGATGGGAGCGAATGACTGGCAGATTATCTTTAAAGTTATGCTAGCTGAGACACTTCCTTCTCTACTACTAGGTGCATCTCTAGCAACCATAACACTAGTTGGGTATACAGCAATGGCGGGTGCTGTTGGTGGTGGAGGACTTGGTGATATTGCAATACGATATGGATATCATAGAAGACAAACAGATATATTAATTGTTACAGTCGTTTTGTTGATAATTATTGTTCAGATCATACAAAGCGTTGGAAATATAACATCAAAAAAAATAGATAAGAAGAGTAAAGGAGAGAATTAGTATGAAAAAAATTAAAACATTGGGAATTCTATTAGCAACAACCTTTTTAACAGGAATATTATTAACTGCTTGTGGATCAAAAGAGACTTCTAAAGATGATGCAGCAAATACGAAACAAGAAGCAACAGAAGACGCTACTCAAACAACTGAGGATCTAGAAGAGATAATTGTAGGTGCATCCGTTGAACCTCATGCAACAATACTTAATTCAGATGCTGTAAAGAACTCCCTTGCAGAGCAAGGATATGCTATTAAAGTAGTTGAATTTACAGATTATGTACTACCAAACTCATCAACTGAAGATGGAAGTTTAGATGCTAACTTTTTTCAACATGAACCATATTTGTTAGATTTTAATGAAAATCAAGGAACACATCTTGTAGCAGTTGCAGGTATCCACTTTGAACCACTGGGCATATATCCTGGTAAAGTGGATAGCATCGATGAAGTCAAAGATGGTGCTGAAATTGCGGTTCCTAATGATGCAACAAATGAGGCGAGAGCATTATTGTTATTACAGGATAATGGAATTATTACCCTTAAGGAAGGTGCCGGTTTAGAGGCAACTGTGAATGATATTGCTAAGAACCCAAAGAACATCAAGATTGTAGAGCTGGAGGCTGCACAGGTAGCAAGA
>CAZAKD010000108.1:0-399 GCA_964485435.1 uncultured Lachnospiraceae bacterium | reverse complement strand
AGGCGAGAGCATTATTGCTACTAGAAAAAGCAGGATTAATTACTCTAAAAGAAAATGTTGGCCTTAATGCTACAAAAAATGATATTGTTGGTAATCCAAAGAATATTGATATTGTAGAAGTAGAAGCAGTGCAGACTGCTAAGGTATTACAAGATGTGGAGTTGTCCGTCATTAATGGTAATTATGCACTTGCAGAAGGCTTATCCGCAAGTAAAGATGCACTTCTTGTAGAAGATACAACTTCTGAAGGAGCGACCCTATATGCCAATATACTTGTTGTAAAAGAAGGGAATGAAGAAACTGATAAAACAAAGGCTCTTATTACAGCGATTACTTCTGCAGAAACAAGAACATTTATTGAAGAGAAATGGCAAGGAGCTGTTGTTCCAGTATTCTAAA
>CAZAKD010000107.1:0-6210 GCA_964485435.1 uncultured Lachnospiraceae bacterium | reverse complement strand
CCCAACTCATCAGGTACCGTCCCCAAACTAATACTTGTGATTTCTCTCATATGTGTTTATAATAATATAGGATAAACTATTAATATTAATTAAATTTTAGGATGGTACATATGGATAAGGTAAGAGGGTATTTTGACAGACAATTATTTATTAGAAGAACTTTTTTAATTATACTTGATATTTTGCTCATTAATTTCGTGTGTTTTCTAGCGATTTTAGTTAGATTTGATCTCAGGATTGCTAAGGTGGATCTTGAATATAGCGAGGCTATTGTATCGTATGCATTAACTCATACGGTAATAACGCTTGCTATATTTTTTGTGTTTCGTCTCTATCATAGCTTATGGAAGTATGCAAGTATTGAAGAGATGATAAATGTAGTGTTGGCCTGTACAGTTTCATCAGCAGTGCAGTACTTCGGGATGAATATGCTTGGCCATCATATGCCAAGGAGTTATTATCCACTTAACTTGATTCTCTTAATCTGTGCTGTTGGCGGAACAAGGTTCTTATATAGAGCATTACGCATTATGAATAATCGATATCATGCAGATTCCAAGAAGCGAATTATGATTATTGGAGCGGGACAAGCTTCTCATGTGATTATTAAAGAGATACAGGGGAGTGAATATCTAGAAGGCAAAGTAATCTGTGCCATTGATGATAATAAACAGAAGTATGGAAGTTATATTCAAGGTGTTAAGATAGTTGGAAATAGGTATGATATTATATCCTGTGCAGATAGATATAATGTTACTGATATTATTATTGCAATTCCTACATTACCAAGCAAAGATAAGAAGGAATTGCTTAGTATCTGTAAGGAGACTGGTTGCGCATTAAAGATTCTTCCTGGGATGTATCAATTGATTAATGAGGAAGTAAGTGTAAGCAGGCTACGAAATGTTGAGATTGAGGATTTATTGGGTAGAGAATCTATCAATCTTGATACAGAGAGTATTATGGGCTATGTTGGTAATCAAGTGGTTATGGTCACTGGAGGCGGTGGTTCTATTGGAAGTGAATTATGCCGTCAGATTGTAAAGCACAATCCAAAGCAATTAATTATTATTGATATCTATGAAAATAATGCATATGATATTCAGCAGGAACTTTTAACAAAGTACCCAGAACTTGATCTTGTGGTACTGATTGCTTCTGTACGTAATACGGTGCGTATGAATTGCATCTTTGAACAATATAGACCTGACCTGGTGTACCATGCTGCAGCACATAAACATGTTCCTTTAATGGAAGTAAGTCCAAATGAAGCAATTAAGAATAATGTATTTGGTACACTTAAGCTAGTAAAAGCGGCTGATAGATATGGAGTAAAACGATTTGTCCAAATATCTACAGATAAAGCCGTGAATCCAACGAATATTATGGGAGCATCAAAGCGTATGTGTGAGATGATTATTCAGACATACAATAAGCGCTCTGAGACAGAATTTGTAGCAGTTCGTTTTGGTAATGTTCTTGGAAGTAACGGAAGCGTAATTCCCTTATTTAAGAAACAGATTCAGCAAGGTGGCCCAGTAACAGTCACTCACCCTGATATTATACGATATTTTATGACCATTCCTGAAGCTGTATCTCTAGTGCTACAAGCGGGAGCACTTGCCAAAGGTGGAGAAATCTTTGTGCTTGATATGGGTGAACCAGTTCGTATTGCAGATCTGGCTTCTAACTTAATTCGCCTATCCGGTTATACACCAGGTAGGGATATTGCAATTGAATTCACTGGCTTACGTCCAGGTGAAAAGTTATTCGAAGAACTGCTGATGGATGAAGAGGGGCTTCAAAGTACGCAGAACTCGTTAATACATATTGGGAATCCGATATCTATTGATGAAGAAAGATTCCTTCAAGATCTAGATGAGTTGTATGCATCAGTAATATCAGAGATCGTGGATATAAGAAGTATGGTTCAAAAGATTGTACCTACTTATGTGATTAAGAAATAATTGCAATGGAATGTTACTATTCACAGCTGACTTAAGTGACGGAACGATGACTCGAGTATATGCTTCTGAAAAGGAGGCGCTTTCGCTTAGTTGCACTACGTAGCGGTACATAAGGCTCTAAAGGACAGAGCCTAAGTGCCGACGAGTGCAAAAACTCCTTTTTCAGTAGCATTTACTCGTGTCATCGTTCCTGGTTACTAAATGTTCTGTGAATAGTAGCTATAACATTATTAAAGGTTTTACCTTTTTCTTTTTGTGTGGCAATATAAGCGAAAATATGATAAAATATGGATGAATTGAAAAGTTATGCCATGAACAGTAAAAAAGAATAAAGGTGGTTATTACATGAAATCAATTGAGGAGAGAATAATTGAACTAGAACAAAGAGTTATATTTTTAGAAAGTATAATTAAGAAATCAGAAACGGTAGATTCTGTAATCGAAAAGTCTAAAGAAGAAAATGTGATTCGTTCTTATCAAAAAGAATGGCCTAGTAAAAAGGTTGCTATGAGTTACCAAGACCAGATAAGTAGAGGAAACAATAAAAACATTGAAAATATTAACAAAAACAGAGAAACCATAGTTGGGAAATACCTAGTAGGTGCATTGGCATCATTGCTTGTCTTTGTCGGCGCCATTTCTTTTATTGGATTGGTATGGAATCAGATGACACCTGAGATGAAATTAGCCCTTTTATCTATATCAGGGACTGGGCTTACAGCTTTAGGATTTTGTTTGATTAGAAGCAAAAAGAATCCAATTACATCTATTATTCTTGGAACGGGATCTGGTTTGCTATTTATCGCCATTTTATCTGCTAATCTTGCATTTCATTTGATTGGGAATAATACATCTATAATCTTGGCAGGTATATGGGCTATCTTCTTTATTCTATCTTCGAGATATACACATCAGTTTTTTACAACAATCATTGCCTATATAGGTAGTTATATTGCCTTAATATTAGGATTGGTGTTGATTCAAAGTGATTTAGAACTTTTGGTTGTTGTATTATTTGCAACAAGCATTTCAATTGTAATGATTTACAATGTATATAATAATAATAATAAAAATAGTAGTCTAAATATAGAATTAATCACAAGTATTATTCTATCAATATTAAGTTATACCACAATATCCCTTCGCTGCTTTTTGGATGGATTATTTGAAAAACAAAATCAATTATTAGATGGCTATATTCTGCAGACTCTTATAATTATAATGATATATGTGCTTATGAACATGCTGTATAAGATCATTGATAATAAAGTAAGAATTCCTATATATCTTGGTGTTAGCCTTGTTACAACAATGTTGACTTCATTGTATATATTTAAACTAAGTGCCAATTATCTAGAGATGAAAGCATTCACTTGTTTTATGCTATTTTTCGCAGTAAATGCAATACAACTTCTGTTAAGCAATGGGTTATATAAAGGAATTGTAAATTGGTTAACCAGCTATTACACTGTTGTTCTTGTTATTGCATCTATCTCCATCAATATGGAGCTGTATGATGAGCCCACAGGCATTATTATAATCCCATTATTAATTGCAATCATTGAAAAGGTATTAAAACGGGATGACCAATCTTACTTGATTGGTGGAATAGTTTTGTTAGATTCCCTGTTTTTACTGTCTAGTTCTACAGATCATATTATTTTTTCCTTATATGGATTGTTACAGATTGGGATCCTAGTATATGTATTGTGGAGAAGCTTTCAGCTTCATAAACACGATCAGATTGTTACGATCAAAGCAATTGGTATAATCGTATTAGTAATGAACTGCTTTTCTATATCTACTAATATAGTAAATAATATGAAAGTGGAACACATAAGTACATATATAGGCAATGGAGTTGGGCATCTCATGGCAACTGTTGCTATTATCGTTTTATTAAGAATTGGTTATCTAAAAAGCTGGAAGGATGAACAGTTTGAGTTCTTTAGAAGAAATGATGAAGTGAAGAATGATGATGTCATGGCGATGTTATTCTATTTAACTACAACAGTGTTATATTTTATTGGACTAAATGGAATATCATCTGTAGAAGAGTGGTTTTTACAATTCATATATACAATGTCTACAATCATGATTGCATTGATTCAATCAAAGGCTATTCTTAAGAGTGAAAAATACAGAGCGTTTTCAGGGGTTTGGATTATAGTAAAACATCTAATTCTTATATGGACAATATTAGGTTCGTTTTTTGATCTAAATATTACAACAGTAGCATACAGCATCGTTGGTTTGCTTGTTGCCATTGGAAGTATATCTGTAGGATTCAAGTTAAATAATATGAATCTAAGACAATATGGATTGGTACTAACAATTATTATGGTTGCTAAATTTATATTAGTTGATTTGAATCAGGAGAATTCTATCCTTAGAGTTCTTGCGCTTATAGCCGGTGGTGGTTTATGCTTTTTAATTAGTGTAATATATAATAAACTAAATATAAAAACAGAGGAATAATAACTAGAATACAACACTAGAAAGGATATACGAAATGAAGAAAACTTGGTGGAAAGAGAAGGTAGTATATCAAATATACCCTCGTAGCTTTAATGACAGCAATGGAGATGGTATTGGCGATATTAAGGGTATTATTGAAAGATTAGATTATCTAAAGGATCTTGGAATTGAAGTTATCTGGCTTTCTCCAATCTATAAATCTCCCAATGATGATAACGGATATGATATTAGTGATTATCAAGATATCATGGATGAATTCGGTACTATGAAGGACTTTGATGAATTGCTCTGCAAAGCCCATGAAAAAGGGATTCGAATTATAATGGATCTTGTGGTAAACCATACCTCTGATGAGCATAAATGGTTTGTGGAGAGTAAAAAATCTAAGGATAATCCTTATCGTGATTATTATATATGGCGAGAGGGAAAAGAAGGAAAAGAGCCGAATAATTGGGGTTCTTGCTTTGGAGGTTCTGCATGGGAGTATGATGTGAACAGCGATATGTACTTTTTACATCTTTTTTCTAAGAAACAGCCTGATCTCAATTGGGATAATGAGGAGGTACGAGATGAAGTCTTTGATATGATGAGTTGGTGGCTTGATAAGGGTGTGGATGGCTTCCGAATGGACGTGATCAGTATGATATCCAAGACAGCTGATATGCCGGATGGTGAGACATATGGAGGTCAGTATGGTGATAGTTCACCGTATTGTGTTCATGGTCCACGCGTACACGAATATCTTCGTGAGATGAATCAAAAAGTACTATCCAAATACGATATTATGACGGTTGGTGAAACTGCAGGAGTTACCGTTGATGAGGCCATTCGATATGCCGGCTTTGATCGAGATGAATTAAATACAGTATTTCATTTTGAACATATGGAATTAACGAATGGAGAACACGGGAAGTGGAGTAATAAGCGATTCAAATTAACTGATCTTAAAAAGGTTATGGATCGCTGGCAACAAGGCTTACATGGAAAGTCATGGAACGCATTGTATTGGAATAATCATGATCAGCCAAGGGCGGTATCTAGGTTTGGTAATGATTCGGATCAATATAGAGTAATATCAGCGAAGATGCTAGCAACATGTCTACATATGCTTCAAGGAACAGTATATATCTATCAAGGTGAGGAACTAGGGATGACGAATGTGTCATTTGACTCAATAGAGGAGTACAGAGATATTGAGACTTTGAATGCATTTGATGATTTGACAAAAAACAAGGGCTTGGATAAAGAACTTGTGATGGACTACATCCATCATATAAGTAGAGATAATGCAAGAACACCAATGCAGTGGGACGATAGTCTCAATGGAGGATTTACGTCAGGTACTCCATGGATTAAAGTGAACCCAAATTATAACAAGATTAATGCGAAAACTCAGGTTAAGGATGTTGAATCTATATATAATTACTATAAGAGATTGATTGAACTTCGTAAAAATCATGAGATTATAGTATATGGAGAATACGAACTGCTCATGCCAGAGAGTGAGGAGATCTATGCTTATGTTCGTAAGTTGGGTGACGAAAGAATACTTGTAGTATGTAATTTTACAGAAAATGAAGTAGAATTTACAATGCCCGAAGAATTCCGAGGGAAAAAGAAAGAGGTATTGATTGGTAATTATCCGGATAGAGGATTGGAAAATGCTATTATGCTGAAAGCATATGAAGCTATAGTTTATAAGTTTGGGGACGTTAGCTGAAGGGTTGGGGACGGTACCTAATGCATTAGGTACCGTCCCCATTAG
>CAZAKD010000106.1:0-6218 GCA_964485435.1 uncultured Lachnospiraceae bacterium | reverse complement strand
TCCTATTTTTTCTCCAGAACTCGGTGTAGGAGATGAGCAAAGCTGTTTATTAATTTGAGGGAGGTACTTGACAGGGTGTTCCCGATTTTTCTCTTACTGTATATAAAACACTCAAACATTAATCATCTACACAAGATAAAAATCTGTTGATGTTCACACATTATGTGATTGGTGATTGGGGACGGGGTATTTTGCAAAATACCCCGTCCCCAAACTACACAAATTACAAACTACCAGTAAACAGCTTTGCTCATCCAACTAAACTGGGTTCTGGAGAAAAATAAGATTTCAGCGTAATGCGACCGATAGGGAAAGCTAGCTGAAATCTTAGTTTTTCTCCAGAACCCATAGTTACCCCCCAAGCAAAGCGTCCCTAACACTAATTTGCCACAAAAGTGCCATAATAATTGTTTATTCTCTTTATTAGACAGTTATTGCATGTTTTTTGACAATGTGATAGGATAAAAATAGCAAATCATACGGAAAGGAGTTTATTCATGAAGAAAGTATGTCACATAGTATTAACGCTATTAATGTGTATAATATTGGCGATTCCGACTGCTATAGGTACTCAAGGTATTCGTATACAAGCTAAGACTGTTACTATATCTAGAAATCATAATATCCCAGCAACGATAACAGCCTCAAGCTTGAATGTAAGGACATTAGCTAATCAAAAGAGTGCGCAATTAATGGTTAAGAAAAAACCAGTAAAGATTATTAAGAATACAAAAGTGACTATTCTTAGAGAGACAATTACAGATGGGCAAAAGTGGTATTATATATCCTTTCAATCCGGTAAATCCACATTAAAAGGTTTTGTTTTAAGTAATTATGTAAAATTAAATACAGAGAAAAAGGTGCTTGCAAGAGTCTATAATACCAAAGGTGTTAAGATTCAGAGACAGGCTGGCAATAAAAAGCCATATTTAATCGTTAATAAAAAAGATGTTAAGATAAAACATGGCCTACACCTAAGCATTGTAAGTGAATCTACTGTTGCAGGTACAAAGTGGTATAAAGTTGAATTTACATATGCGAAGAAGAAAAGAACAGGTTACATTAAGGCTATTGATACAATTTTTAGAGAGATTGTAGTAAAAAAAGTTGAAAAAGATCCTCCCCAGGATATTGATATTACACCTGGAACTACAGACAGAACAGGAATTATTACTGGTAATAATCTACGTGTAAGAGTAGGGGCGGGGACGAATACAGCACAAGTATTCGACGTGAATAACAACCTGATCTATCTTAATACTGGACATAAAGTTACAATTATATCAAGTATTGTACAAGCTACAACAACCTGGTATGAGATTGGATTTCAGTATGGAACAGAATCTTTAACGGGTTTTATATCTGGTGATTATGTTAAGCTTGATGAAGTTGTGACGCCACCTCCTTCTGATAATGACAATGGAGGAAAGGACGTAGTACCTCCGATTGAAGAGAAACCTGCAGATGAAGGTCAGGGAAATGTAAATCAGCCAGATCCAATAACAAATCCAGCACTTACAGATGCAGAGTTTGAAGCAGCTATGTCTGCACAAGGTTTTCCGGATAGTTACAAACCATATCTGCGTCAATTACATAATTTATATCCATATTGGCAGTTTCAAGCGTATCACACTGGCTTAGATTGGAATACAGCTATTATCAATCAAAGTAAAGTAGGTAAAAATCTTATTACCAATTCAAAGAATATAGGGTGGAAATCCTTAGAGGTTGGTGCGTATAATTGGAAAACAGATAAATTTATACCTTATGATGGAAGTTCTTGGGTTACTGCCTCTAAAGTAGCAATTGAACACTTGATGGATCCAAGAAATTTTCTGACCGCAAATGGAGTATTTCAATTTGAATTATTAAGTTATCAACCAGATTATCAAACAATAAGTGGAGTGGAAAACATTTTACGCAATACTGCACTATATAATAAAAGTTATGAGTATATGGATGACATGACTCAACAAATCTTAGCTACTACATATGGAGATACTTTTGTCAAAGCTGCAGAAATCTCTTCTGTAAGCCCATACCATTTAGCGACAAGGGTGAAACAAGAGGTTGTGACAGGGACAAGCACATTAAGTTCCTCGGCAACGGGTACTGTTTCTGGTTATGAGGGGTATTATAATTTCTTTAATATTGGAGCGACTCATAGCACTTCATCAGGCGGTGCTGTTGCAAATGGACTAAAATATGCGATGAATGGCAGTTCCAATGCTGCAAATAATGCGTTATATATGATTCCATGGAATAATCCATTTAAGTCAATCGTGGGTGGATCTAATTTTATTGGGTCTTCCTATATTAATAGAGGACAAAATACAGTGTACCTACAGAAGTTTAATTCTACTTCAGTTTCTACGTATTCACACCAATATATGGCCAACGTAGAAGCTGCTAAGGCTGAGGCTGTTAAAACACTAGCTGCATATAATGGTATGACAGAAGTGCCTATTGTATTTAGTATACCTGTTTATCTAAATATGCCTGAGAGCCCTTGCCCTGAACCTGCTAATGTTTTAAATCCGAATAACCTATTGGCTTCATTAAGCGTAGATGGCTATGTATTAACTCCAACTTTTAATATTGAAGATATGGAGAGCGTAGTTTATAATCTAATTGTTCCTGGTAATATTGAAGGAATAAATGTGAAAGCTACTCCTGTTAGTTCAAAAGCTACAATCTCTGGCAATGGATATGTGCCATTAAGTGTGGGCAATAACTTGGTTACTATTACTGTAACGGCAGAAAATCAGAATGTAAGACAATATAGAATTAATATAGTGAGAGATCCATTCATACAATAATATGTATGGATGAGGGGGGTAGGATATGAGTGACAGAATGAAAAATTGCAGATTAGTTCTTGGTCTTATGCTATTAATATTGGCTTTGGGATATGATACTACTGTGCATGCGGCTAGTGCTACGATTGGATTTACAACTGAAAGTACAGTAATATCCAAAGGCAGTACAGTTACCGTAACGTTAACTGTAGATGCAGAAGAAGCAATCGGAGAATTCGAGGGATATATTGCTTACGATTCTAAAGTATTGGAATATATAGAAGGCAATGATCTTATTAGTGGTGGAGACGGAGTACTTAGAGTGTCTGATAATGGACTTACGGATATTGCTGAGAGTAAGAAATATAAAATGAAGTTTAAGGGTGTTAAGGTAGGGAGCAGTGAGATAAAACTTAGTGAAACTCCTATAATTTATGATTACGAATCTGGGCAAGAGATGTCTGTGTCTACGAATCGTATCTCAGTAAGTGTAAAAGCAACGAAAAGAGTAAGTAGTGACACAAGTTTATCCAGTTTGAAAGTAAGTCCTGGAAGTATAACACCTGAATTCGCTCCTGAGACATATGAATATACTACGTCGATAGATAGTGACGTATCAGCACTAGTAATTAGTGCAGTAGCAAAGGATTCAAAAGCTACTGTAAAAGTGAAGGGTAATGAAGAACTAGTTGAAGGTATTAATGATGTAATCATTACAGTAACAGCTCAGTCTGGAGATACTAAGGATTATATGATAAGTGTGGATAAGAAAGGGAATGCATCAGAAGATACGCCATCAGGGGAAGAAGAACAAGTAGACAACTTCTCTGTATATAGCATGGAAGGAAGAACTTATATAGAAAATTCCTACAAATATGAGGTTATTCCTGTTCCTGAAGGAGTAGAGATTCCTGTTGGATATTCTAAAACGAAGCTAATATTATATGGAATAAATGTTGAAGCATATACCGTTACAAACGATCTTGAAAATGATTTGCTACTTATATATGCAATGAATGAAGAAGGAGCAGCTGGTTTTTATCAGTATGATAGAATAGAAAAAACAATGTTGCGATACATGGGTCCAACCGTAAGTGAAAGTAATCCTGCTGAAACGGATGAGATGACCTCTAGAGAATATAAAACAAAATTGACTCAATTATCAATAATCATTGCCTTGCTTAGTGCTCTATGTGCTCTGCTTACAATAGGAATAATCCGTTTATATATGAAATCAAAAGGATATAAAATGGATGATTTAGATTAATTTGTGTAATTGACAATAACGTTATATCTGTTATACTTTACCTATAACAGATATAACGTTATTTCTATTTATATCTGATTATATTGAAGGTACTCGGGAGGTGATGATTGTGATCGTCCGAATTGATTTTAATAGTGATGAGGCTATCTATATTCAGCTTAGAAATCAAATTATTATAGGCATTGCTAATTCGCAGATTAGGGAGGGTGATAATCTTCCATCGGTTCGTGATCTAGCAGATGATATAGGGATTAATATGCATACTGTAAACAAGGCTTATACTATTCTGAAACAAGAAGGATATGTAAAACTTGATCGTAGAAAAGGTGCTGTTATATCAATAGATGCAGATAAATATAAAGCCATTCAGGAACTAGCAGATGAAATGAAAGTAATTTTGGCAAAGGCCATATGTAGAGAAGTCACATCAAAGGAAGCTCATGATGTTGTAGACCAAATATTCAAAGAGTTTGAATTAGAATCGGAATAATATATTCCTTATGGAATAAAATAATCTCGACAAGATAGGAGGGTAATTATGAATGATAGATATACTGTGAGTGCAAAAGAAACTTTAGATAAAGGAACAAAGATTGCATCTCAATTAAAACATAATTATATAGGAACAGAACATTTACTACTTGGTTTACTTAGTAGTGAAGGTGTAGCTAGAAAAGTACTAGAAGAAAATGGTACAGATAAGGATAGTGTTATGGAGCTAGTGAATCAGCTTATAGCACCTAGTTCTACTATAAAGATTAAAGAAAAAGGTGGTTTTACACCAAGAGCTGAAAGAGTGATTGAACAAAGTGATAAAGAGGCCTTGAGAACTAAAAGTCATCTAGTAGGAACAGAACATATATTAATAGCTTTAATAAAGGAACCTGAGTGTATTGCTGTTCGTTTGCTAAACACAATGGGGGTAAACCTTCAGAAGTTATATGTGGATCTTATCACTGGAATTGGTGGAGACGCCAATCAGGCTAAGAATGAATATTTAGCTATAAAGGGAAAACAAAAATCTAAATCGGCTACCCCTACTTTAGATCAATACAGTAGAGACTTAACCAATTATGCCAGAGAAGGCAAGCTTGACCCTGTAATTGGAAGAGAAAAAGAGATTCAAAGAGTAATACAGATATTAAGTAGAAGAACTAAAAACAACCCTTGTTTAATTGGTGAACCAGGGGTGGGTAAAACTGCTATTGCAGAGGGCTTGGCTCAAATGATAATAGACGGCAATATGCCAGATACCATGAAAGATAAGAGAGTAGTTACACTAGATTTATCAGGAATGGTTGCAGGTTCAAAATACCGTGGAGAATTTGAAGAAAGAATTAAAAAAGTGATACAAGAAGTTATGAGTGACGGCAATGTGCTTTTATTTATAGACGAGATTCATACTATAATTGGTGCAGGTGGTGCAGAAGGGGCAATAGATGCTTCTAATATACTTAAGCCAGCTTTATCAAGAGGAGAGATTCAATTAATTGGTGCAACTACTCGTGAAGAATACCGTAAATATATAGAAAAAGATGCAGCTTTGGAGAGAAGATTCCAGCCTGTGGTTGTTGAAGAACCTTCTATTGAAGAGAGTATCCATATACTAAAAGGCTTGCGTCAAAGATATGAAACACATCATAATGTAACAATTACAGATGATGCTCTTGAGGCAGCAGTAAAGCTATCTAGTAGATACATTAACGACAGATACCTACCTGATAAAGCGATTGATGTTATTGATGAGGTATCTTCTAAGATTCGACTATCACATGCATTGGTGATTCCAGAAGTAAGAGCTCTAGAAGAACAATTAAAAGAGTTAGAAGTTCAAAAAGAAAATGCAATTATTGAACTAGAGTTTGATAGAATAGGGGATATAAAGTCAGAACAAGAAAAGATTCGAAAAAAGATAAATAGACTTAAATCAAACCAAGCAAAAAAGAATAGTTCTATAGAATATATTGTTGGAGAAAATGAGGTTGCAGATATTATATCTAGTTGGACAGATATACCTGTAAAAAGATTAGAAGAAGAAGAGAGTCAAAGATTACAACAATTAGAAACAATACTTCATAAAAGAGTAATAGGTCAAGATGAGGCAGTTGTTGCTGTATCAAAAGCGATTCGTAGAGGTAGAGTTGGATTAAAAG
>CAZAKD010000105.1:4583-6223 GCA_964485435.1 uncultured Lachnospiraceae bacterium | reverse complement strand
GCTGGATAGAGCGTTTGGCTACGGACCAAAAGGTCGGGGGTTCGAATCCTCTAACCCACATCAAAGCTTGAATCAATCAATGGTTCAAGCTTTTTTTGTTCTTTCTTCTTCTTTGCGACTAAGCCTCCAATACGACCACTTTCTTTTGCAGATAATGATTTCCAACCTCCATCTAATATTTTATCAATCAGTCCAAGTTCATCAGCAATTTCATATTTAAATTTATCCTCTGGCTTTATATTATTAAGATCAATAGGTTTATCCTGCTTTGCCAATTTCATCATCCTTCCTAATAGAAAACTTTACTCTATAAAGTATAGCCTGCAACGTAATCCTTATTCTTATAATATAATCATATATTAATTATTAACAGAATCTTCATTGATTATATATTTACCCAATACATTGTTTATGATAGAATGAGTAATATATAGAGTAATGAACTCTTTTAATGGATTATTAACAGTAGGAGATGCATATGAATCAATATGAATATATAGACATATTAAGAGATACTTTATCTGCAGAATTACCAGAGAGTAAAGTAAAAGAACATATTCAATATTATAATGGTTATATAGAAGAGAACACTAGGAATAATAAGGGTTGGGAAGATATTCTAGAAGAACTAGGTGATCCTCGTTTGATTGCAAAGACAATTATTGATACCTACAAGCTTTCAAAAGATTATATCAATAATGGTGGGAGTAATGGGAACTCTAATTACTATGAAGATAATAAGGAATCATATCAGAACCAAGAAAGTAATAATAGCAAAAGAAGCCCATTTGCAGTACCTTGGTATACTAGAGTAATTGGGATTCTAATTACGGTTGTTGTTTTGTTTGCAGTCATTATCTTAGGAACTCTAGCAATTCGATTAATTTTTACCATTGGATTGCCGATACTTATTATATATATAATCATTAAACTATTACAAAATATTTTTCGTTCCAGGTATTGAAAGAGTTAGAACCAATGATAAATCATTAAAAGGAAGTGAGATAATACTATGGATATTGCAAATGTTATGCCACCTATTAGTCAAGGTCAGTTAATGACAGAAATAGGAATAAGCGTGCTTAATAAAAACTTAGATACAGTTGAGGTATTGGGTGATTCAATGATTAAAATGATGGAGCAATCTGTTACTCCAAATCTAGGAGCAAATATTGATATCAGGTTATAAAAATAGAATTATAGAAATGTGAAAACACCACTAGGGGGAGCCAAGTGGTGTTTTCAATGAGGGGAGTATAAATAATTAATAAGGGGTTATATAGTGCGTGATAAAGTTCATTAAAGGGTGAACTTCTTCACAACTAGATTATAATACACACGTGTGGAAAAAGCAATATCTAAATAATAAAAAGATTCAAAAATGACATGGAATTGTTTGGCAAGCACCTTTTTAAATAAAAATTTTTTAAAATTTTCTCTTTGATTTTATGAATATATTATTTAATTAAGCTAATAATAAACGTGTAAATCAAAACATTTTAGGAGGAAACAAAATATTATGCCAAAAAATTATACCAACAACACAAATCAAAGAAATCAAACACAATCTAAAAACAGCACTAACAACACCAACAACACTAACAATGCTAACAATGCTAACAATGCTAACAATGCTAATA
>CAZAKD010000105.1:0-4483 GCA_964485435.1 uncultured Lachnospiraceae bacterium | reverse complement strand
AACACCAACAACACTAACAATGCTAACAATGCTAACAATGCTAACAATGCTAATAACAGAGCTTCTAACCGCAATTCAAATAATAATTATAGAAATGCAGAAAAGAATGAAAATGATTTTTAAGTAAAATCACTAAAATTAGAGCAACTTAGTTAGTATGTAAATGTTTTGGTAAAAGAGTATCTTCCACAGGGCAAATACCGTGGAAGATACTCTTTATTCTATCACTTGATATCTAATTGAGAATATAATAGACCATAGGAAGCATGTGGTTATCTTGTAAAGATTAAATATTAAAATTAGTAGGTGATTAAATGGATTTTGATACAGTTCCAGCTAAAGAGCTAGATAATTATATTAATAAATATAATACAGTTATTATAGATTTAAGAGATAAGGAAGAATACCTTGAGGGGCATGTACCTACTGCTATTCATCTTCCTTATGATGAAATAGAAAGTTGGAGATATAAGCTAGGAAAATATTATGAGATAGTTCTATATTGTGATAGAGGGAGTTCAAGTTTATTGGCCTCGAGGGATCTTAGTAGGCAAGGATATAAAATAGTAAATATATATGGTGGAATACACGCATATAGAGGTAAACTTACAAAAAATGAAATTCTTATATAATTCTTCATTGACTCCATAGCCAAAGTGTTTTAATATAAAGTATATCGTGTTGAATTATGTAAAATAACAGAACATTAAGTCGATTAAATATAATCAAATGATTAAAGGAGTTATAATGAACCAGTATGAATTAATAGCACCATGCCATTTTGGTTTGGAAGCTGTATTAAAGAGAGAGATACAAGATCTTGGCTATCCGATTGTAGAATCCACGGATGGAAGAATAACATTTGCAGGTGAAGAAGATGCAATCGTTAGAAGTAATATATTTTTAAGAACTACAGAAAGAATCTTGCTTAAAGTCGGAAAGTTTAAAGCTGTGACATTTGAAGAGTTATTCGAGAAAACTAAGCAAATACCATGGGAGAATTATATTCCAAAGGATGGTAAGTTCTGGGTTGCAAAAGCAACCTCTATTAAAAGCAAACTATTTAGCCCATCTGATATTCAATCTATTATGAAGAAGGCTATTGTGGAGAGACTGAAAACCGTATATGGTGTTTCCTGGTTTGATGAGGATGGAGCAAGTTACCCAATTCGAATTACATTTTTAAAAGATGAGATTACAATTGGTATTGATACATCAGGAGAATCCTTACACCGTAGAGGATATCGTAAACTGGCAAGTAAAGCTCCAATAACAGAAACACTTGCAGCGGCATTAATTATGCTTACTCCTTGGAATAAAGATAGAATTCTTGTGGATCCTTTCTGTGGAAGTGGAACGTTCCCAATTGAAGCAGCTATGATTGGAGCAAGAATTGCACCAGGAATGAACCGATCTTTTATTTCTGAAGAATGGACACACTTAATTCCAAAGAAAATATGGTATGCAGCTGTTGAAGAAGCAAATGATATGATACTTCATAATATTGAGATGAATATACAAGGTTATGATATGGATGAAGAGATTATTAAGGCGGCTAGAGAGAACGCTAAATTAGCTAATGTAGACCATCTGATCCATTTTCAGCAAAGAGAAGTAAAGGATCTTAGCAATCCTAAAAAATATGGATTTATAATCACAAATCCACCTTATGGTGAGAGATTAGAGGAAAAAGAAAACCTTCCCAAATTATATAAAGAGATGGGAGAGGCTTTCACCAAATTAGACTCTTGGTCTTATTATATGATAACAAGCTATGAAGACGCTGAAAAATACATGGGGCGTAAAGCAGATAAGAATCGTAAGATCTATAATGGTATGATTAAGACTTATTTTTATCAATTCATGGGACCAAAGCCACCAAAGAAGAAATCATAATGGATTAATATACACAAGAGAAATTGGATAAAGGGGACTGCATATGGATGAGATTAAACTAAAAAGGTTAGCCATTAAAAGTACCGCATTTATGTTTGTAGTCATTATATTATCAATCGGTAGTAACAATATTTTAAATATTGCTACCCTAGCTGATGCAAATGAACAGTCGCAAGAGGTAATAGCGTCTCCCCTTCATGTAGCCAATATGGACGATGGGGAAAAAGAAGCTAGTGTATTATATAGTTCAAATGGGACAGAGTATTTACAGGAGCCTGAAGAGATTTTAGAAGATAAATATATTATGATTCGAAAGCCTTCTAGAAAAGAGATATCCTTGAGTTTGGAAGACTTATATATGGAACGTAGTATTAAGTTGATCCTTAAAGGGCTTGACGGAGAAAAGATGGGATACGAGTCTATTATTAGAAAGAATAATCTTATCACTTATAATAACAAGCCAATCTTGCACAATGAAGAAGATAATTTCATATATTATGAAACAGATGATTTTGCAAAAAACATAAGTATAACATATGACCACGAGGTTGAACTAGATGAATATTCTGCAACTATTGTAATAGAATTAGATACCGTATACGTTCATACTATTTACCAGAACGATGATTATTTCTATATCAATCTGGAGAAACCAAGAGACGTATATGATAAGATTGTCGTAATTGATGCTGGGCATGGTGGCAATGATGTGGGTACCTTCCCTCAAGGAATGGAATATGTTGAAAAAGATATGAATCTTAGTATTGTTTTATATCTAAAACAATTACTAGACAAAGAAGATATAAAGGTGTATTATACTAGATTAAATGATGTAAAACCTTATTTAAGACCGAGAGTGCGTTTACCAAATGATTTAGAAGCTGACATATTTATTAGTGTTCACTGTAATGGTAGTGAATTATCCCAACCACATGGAACGGAAGCCTTATATAATGAGAATCTAGGAAAGAAGAACAATGGCTCCAAGAGACTTGCTCAGTACTGTCTAGATGAGGTCACAAAGGCAACAGGAACTAGAAATAGAGGTTTAGTTAAAGGGAGTGGAAAATACATAATTGGCCATGCAGATGTACCAGTAGCATTGCTTGAAGTGGCCTATATGACTAATTCACAAGATCTTGAGTTTTTAAAAAATTCTGATAACAGAAAGCTAGTGGCTACTGGAATTCATGATGGAATTATGAAATATCTCCAGGAAACTAGTGAATAAATAAACTATGAAGGAAGAGCATGGGCATAGTATGAAAAGGATTATATTTGCAACTACAAATGAACATAAGATGGATGAGATTCGCATGATTCTAAATGATCTACAATGGGAAATTGTATCTCTCAAAGACATTGATTTCCAAGATGATATTATTGAGGATGGAGATTCTTTCGAAGAAAATGCAATCATTAAAGCGAAAGCAGTCATGGAGTTAACTGGCGAAATAGTATTGGCAGATGATTCGGGGTTAGAAATAGATTATCTAGATGGTGCGCCAGGAATATATTCAGCAAGGTACTTAGGAGAAGATACCTCCTATCAAGTGAAGAATCAATATATTATTGAACAATTGTCAAAAGCGACGGAAAATGAAAGAAGTGCTAGATTTGTATGCGCAATCGCATTGGCATGTCCAAATGGGCAAATTACAACCGTTAGAGGTACAATTGAAGGGCTTATTGGATATAATATAAAAGGTGAAAATGGATTTGGATATGATCCGATCTTTTATGTTCCGGAATATGGATGCACAACAGCTGAGTTATCCCCAGAACAGAAGAATCAAATTAGCCACAGAGGAAGAGCGTTGGAGAAGATGAAAATACATCTCAGTAATATATTAGATAGTGTAGCAGGAGAGTAGAAATAGTATGAAGATATTGATTGTGAGTGATTCACATGGTAGAGTTACTTATCTTGAAAGGGTTATAGGCAAGATTGGACCTATTGACCTATTTATCCATCTAGGTGATGTAGAAGATCGAGAAGAATACATTCAGAATATTGTAGGGTGTGAAACAGCTATGATATCAGGAAATAATGATTATTTCACATCACTAGAGAGAGAACGTACCATTCAGATTGGGAAATATAAAGCTTTACTAACCCACGGTCATCGTTATCAAGTAAATTATGGTACAGAAGCAATAAGAAAAATTGGTATGCAGCGAGGAGTAGATATTGTAATGTTTGGGCATACTCATAAACCATACATTGATACAACAGGTCCAGTTACCTTAATTAATCCAGGAAGTATCTCACAGCCGAGACAGGAAGGTCATATTCCAACTTTTATTATAATGGAGATTGATTCTCGAGGTGAAGCACACTATACTCTAAATTATGTTAGATAAAGGCTAGATCCTTTATCTACATGTATCTTTGAGCGATTAGAATTTTCTGACTTTTTGTTATAATTAGAAAAATAAAAAAATTTAAAAAAACTTTTAAAAAAGAGTTGACATATAATCAAACATGTAATATAATAATTCTTGCGTCACAGACGAGGCGCAAAAGAAAAGAATACCGGGGTGTGGCTCAGCTTGGCTAGAGCGCTTGATTTGGGATCAAGAGGTC
>CAZAKD010000104.1:0-6256 GCA_964485435.1 uncultured Lachnospiraceae bacterium | reverse complement strand
AGGCTAATATCTCCTGAGATATTAATAATTACATGGGAAGCACCTGCAATTGTAGTCTCCAATAAAGGACTTGTAATTGCTTGTTTTACAGCTTCAATACATTTATCGTCGCCTCTTCCAATACCTATACCGATGTGGGCCACGCCTTTATCCTTCATTACTGTTTGAACGTCCGCGAAATCAAGGTTAATTAACCCTGGTACATTAATCAAATCTGTAATACCTTGTACACCTTGTTGAAGCACTTCATCTGCTTTGCGAAGAGCATCAGGCATAGTTGTCCTACGATCAACAATCTCAAGTAGTTTATCGTTAGGAATCACAATTAGGGTGTCTACATTATCCTTAAGCTTCTCTATTCCGCCTATTGCATTATTCATTCTTGCTTTCGCTTCGAATTTGAAAGGTTTTGTTACAATTCCTACTGTTAATATTCCAAGTTCCTTTGATATCTGTGCAACCACAGGAGCTGCTCCAGTTCCGGTTCCACCACCCATTCCACAAGTAACGAATACCATATCAGAACCTTTAATAATATCTGTTAATTCCTCAATGCTCTCTTCAGCTGCTTTTTCCCCTATCTCTGGTTGAGCACCTGCTCCCAATCCTTTTGTAAGTTTCTCACCGATCTGAATACATGTTGGTGCTTTACAAGTCTTAAGATGTTGCTTGTCCGTATTCACACATACGAATTCAACTCCAATAATACTTTCTTCTATCATCCTATTAACAGCATTATTCCCTGCGCCACCCACTCCAATCACGAGTATCTTTGCAGCTGAATCTGCCTCATTTGTTTTTATCTCAAGCAAGGTACTTCCTCCTTCATATTCATCAAATTTATCCCCAGTTCATACAAATAACCTATATTATATAATATATTTAATTGAGCAAATAATCAACCCTTAATTTGATATTTTACAGAAATTCTCGGTTTTACTCAAAATTCACTTGAATATTATACCAAGTTCTTACTGTTTCGCTGGACGAAAGATAAATGTTTCATCTTCTTCGGAAAAATCCTCCATATCCAATTCTCCTTTTAATCCAATCGTCTTTGGCATAATATTAGCTAAATTAGCCATTTGCTCATCATATACATCATGTTTTCCAAGTAATATCCTTATGTCACCTGATATTAATATAATCTCATGATTACTCGTGAAGGTTATCGTTTCTATGCTTAACTCATACTTACGAATTAATTGGGTAATATTAAGAATCGTGTCCAACAATTTCTCTTGTTCCAACTCTAGTTTCTCATGTAGGACTAATTTCTCATATTGTAATCCTACTACAAAAGGCACATAATCAATCTTTCTATTAGAACTCTCCACTATCATTCCATCTTTATCAAAATAAAGAATCTGCCCCATATATCGAATACATCCAATCATTGTTTTCTCATATACATTTATGTCAATTGTGCTACGATTCACAATCTCTATATCGTATTGCTGTATGAAAGGAATCTCTGTGGGCTTGACAAAAAGATTCTTCAGATAAAGGTATATAGAGTTATGATCTCTCTTATTTACAATCACTTTTTCAATAATCTGCTCCTCTGTATAATAATCACATCCCATTACATTAATTTGAGTTATGTTAAAACCAAAATATATGATTGTGATTATTATGAAAAGAAGCAGAATAAAGACCAGCCATCTCCTTCGTTTTCTACTATTATAACTAGAATCTTTTGGTATCTTTCTCATCATATTCATCACCTATTAGTCAATATAGTTTAACTGTCCACCAAGTGTTTTCAAATCTCTTACAATATCTTCATATCCTCTTGTAATATAGAATATATTATTAACAATTGTCTTGCCGTTACCTATAAGTCCTGCAAGAACTAAGGCAGCTCCACCTCGTAGATCACTTGCATATACATCAGCTCCATGTATGGAACTTACACCTTTTATTACTGCCATCTTACCTTCGACTATAATATCAGCTCCCATCTTTGCTAACTCACCAACATTTTTATATCTTGCCTCAAATATATTCTCGATAATAACACTGGTTCCAGTTGCAATGGTTAAAATTGTCATAATCTGTGTTTGCATATCCGTTGGAAATCCTGGATACGGACTCGTTCTAATAACATCAATAGGTTTAGGTGCTCCTTCACTTCTAATGGTAATATAATCATTGCCACTATATATCTTGGCCCCCATCTCAGTTAAGCACATCATTACAGAAGATAGTTCCTTAGGGCTAGCGCCTTTCAAAGAAATATGGCCACCTGTTCCAACAACTGCAGCCATATAGGTACCAGCTACAATCCTATCAGAATTAAGCCTATATTCCACATCATGTACCTTGTTCACACCAATAATATGAATCGTATCGGTACCAGCACCTTGGATCTTAGCTCCCATTCGTTGTTATAACACAACCGATACTTTGTAATATTTTAATCATATACATTACATCAAGTATATTAGGGCAATTATCAATGACACTTATTCCTCTATTCAGTAATGTTGCGGCAAGTATGGGTAGAACAGCATTCTTTGAACCATGTATACTAAGTTCCCCGTGTAACGTATTCCCACCAATTGCTTCAATCTGAGACAAACGACACACCTCTGCTTATAAAAATATATATTATTATATGAAAGTTTGAGGTATATGTGTTTTTTTACTTATCTTGCTTGATGTGATTAGACACACTAAGTACAATACCCATCTCTACTAGCAGTATTGCCACAGAAGTTCCACCATAACTTATAAATGGAAGGGGTATTCCGGTTGATGGAATCGAGTTCGTTACTACTGCAATATTTAACATAACTTGAATTGCAATATGAGCCAATACACCCACAGATATTAATCCACCATAAAGATCAGGTGCACTAATTGCAATTACGAATAGTCTCCAGATCAGTAGCACGAATAATAAGATTACAGCTACTGCACCAAATAAACCTAGTTCTTCGCATATAATTGTAAATATCATATCATTATAACCTTCTGGAATATACCCAAGCTTTTGCATACTTTCGCCTAAGCCTTTACCAAAGATACCTCCAGAAGCAATTGCATATAATCCTTGTAATATCTGAAAACCTCTTTCATGTGTCTCAACATTTAACCATATATTAAAACGAGTAATACGAAAAGGTTCAATCAAAACAAATATAGCTGCTGAAGCTGCTAATATTCCAACAACTGCAAAGAAATAGCCCTTCTTCTTACTTGCAACAAAACACATAATAAACATAATTCCTGCAATAACAAGACCTGTACTTAGATTTTCTTTCGCAATCAAACCGAGTAATGGGACCATATAGATTCCAACTCTTAAAAATCCTTTGAATTTATCAATCTTTCTTGGGGCCAGAGTAATAATATATGCAATAAACAATATGGTTCCAATCTTAGACACCTCAGATGGTTGAAAGCTACCTAATGGACCTAGTTCAATCCACCTTTTTTTACCATTAATCTCTTCACCAACAATTAATACAACAACTTGCAAAATAATACAAACGATATATGTAAGTGTTACAATACGAATCTTAAGAATTGGAATCTTGGCTAAGAAAAAATGGTAATCTATTTTCGAAACGATCAGCATACCCATGATACCAAGGATTGCTGCAATACTTTGCTTCTCTAAAAAATGAGTTGGTTTAAGATTCTTCATCTGAGCGGTATAGGAACTTGTACTATAGATCATTACAAGACCAAAACCAACAAGAAAAAGTGTTAGAAACAACAAATTATAATCATAATAATTTTGAACTCTCTGTACTTTTCTATTGGTCACATCCCTGCTCTTTGCCATAGTCTCTCCCCTCTCTATTTTAATTGTTTCACCAGTTCTTTGAACATATTACCTCTTTCTTCATAATTCTTAAACATCCCCCAACTAGCACAAGCTGGCGAAAGTAATACACTATCTCCTGTTACTGCCAGATTGTGACAGATCATCACTGCATCTTGAAGCGAGTCTGCTAGAATAACTTCATTAAAACCCAATTCTTTCGCAGTCTTCGCTATTTTTTCTCTCGTTTGACCAATAAGTACAAGATGCTTTACTTTATGTTTAAATGCTTTAATCCACTCTTCGTAATCCGAATCCTTATCATAACCTCCACCAATTAAAAGAGTGGGCGTAACCATAGCTTGAATACCTTTAATTGCTGCGTCTGGATTGGTTCCCTTAGAATCATTATAATACTTTACACCATTAATCTCATCTACATATTCAATTCTATGCTCCACTGCTTCAAAAGAAGTAATACCTTCTATTATTCTCTCCATTGGAACATTCATACTGATACCGATAGCAATACCTGCCATCACATTTTCATAATTATGTACTCCTAATAACTTTAACTCAGAAGTATGGCATACAAGTGTCTTAATATTATCTTTTTCATATATGATTCTATCTCCAGCAAGATATATCCCTGAATCTAATATATGATTACTACTAAAGTATAATACCTTTGCACTTGTTGTAGCTCCAACCTCTCTTAATATCAAATCATCATAATTAAGAACCAGTGTATCTTCACTAGTCTGATTCCTACATATATTTAACTTTGCTTCTATGTAAGCTTCCATTGTATGATGTCTGTTGAGATGATCTGGGGAAATATTAAGTATCGCAGATACATTAGGCCTAAAATCGTGAATTGTTTCTAATTGAAAGCTACTCATCTCGGCTACAGTAACAGAATCTATTCTTGTATCTCTAACCATCTGAGTATAAGGGATTCCAATATTGCCCACAACATATACACTAGAATAATGAGTTTTCATAATCTGCCCTACAAGGGCTGTTGTTGTGGTTTTACCGTTGGTTCCTGTAATTCCAACAATACTTCCCTTAGAAAAATGATAAGCAAGCTCAACTTCTCCCCAGATAGGAATCTGTCGCTGTCTTAATTCTTCAACCATAGGGATATCTGTTGGAACACCAGGACTTATAACCACCAAGTCTAAGGACTGCATCTTCTCCGTTGGCAACTCACCTATAATAATCTCATGTGGCAGATTCTTTGTAAATCTACTAAGGATCTCTTCTTTATTCGCTTCTTTGTAACCATCATACAAGATTACTTTGCCACGCTCTTCTAATATTAATTGAGTTGCAGCGATTCCACTTATGCCTGTTCCTACAACTAATATAACTTTATTCAACATATCCATATTGTATCTCCCTTAGGTTCTTCTTCCAAACTATTACTTTGCCATTAAAGCAACAATACATAGTATGGCTGTCACGATGGAAAATATAGCTACCACCCTTGTTTCAGACCAACCACCTAATTCAAAATGATGATGAATAGGTGCCATTCTAAATATTCTCTTTCCATGTGTAAGTTTAAAATAAGCTACTTGGATCATTACTGATAGTACCTCAATAAGATAGATTAGGCCAACAATCAGTATAAAAAATGGCATTCTTAACATATATGCTGTAGCCGCTACAAACCCACCTAACGCTAAAGAACCTGTATCTCCCATGAATACTCTTGCTGGATATACATTATACATTAAGAATCCAAGTAAACTACCTACTACTGCACATGTTATTGGTGATATACCACTTCCAGTACCAATAGCAACTACACTAAAAAAGGTTGCAATAAGAACAGTAACACTAGAAGCCAAGCCATCCAATCCGTCTGTAAAGTTTACGCCATTCACTGTACCAAGAACTACTACGAACATTAGCGGTACATAGAGATAGGATATATCTATATATCTCCCATTACTAAATGGTATTAACATAGCTGTTCCTAAATTTGTAAAATTTATAATATAGTAAGCAAAAATAGCTGTAATTAGAATTTGACCACACATCTTTTGCCATGCTTTTAATCCTAAATTTCTTTTTAATACTACTTTTATATAATCATCTAAAAATCCTATTAATCCAAATCCTAACGTAACAAATAGAATTGGAAGTATCTCTGGATAATCCTTTATATAAAACATACTTGTAATAGCAATACTACATAATATTATAAGCCCTCCCATAGTGGGGGTTCCAGATTTCTTCTTGTGAGATTCAGGTCCTTCTTCTCTTATATATTGACCGAATTTTAACTTTTTTAAAAAAGGTATAAAGATCGGACAAAGTATTACGCTAATAAAAAACGCAATTATTACTGGCATCATAATCTTAAAATCCATTGAAAATCACCTCATAGTTTTCTCTAATGTATCAAACTTCTATAACTAATATATTATATGCTATTCCATATATAGAATCAAGTCGCTATTTTTTTTA
>CAZAKD010000103.1:0-6298 GCA_964485435.1 uncultured Lachnospiraceae bacterium | reverse complement strand
TTAACATATATACTTACTTTAGGTCAGGAAGGTATTAAAGCAACTGCAGAACATGCTGTATTAAATGCCAATTACATGATGAAAAAACTTGAAGATATCTATCCTATGGCTTTTAATGGGCCGTGTATGCATGAATTTGTTATGACAATGGAACAATTAAAAAAGGAAAAAGGAATATCTGCCTTAGATATAGCAAAGGCACTATTGGATTATGGAATTCATCCACCTACTATGTATTTTCCAATGATTGTACATGAAGCATTAATGGTTGAGCCAACAGAGACAGAATCAAGAGAAACCTTGGATGAAGCAGTGAGAATATTTAGAGAAGTATATGATAGGGCAATCAATACCCCTGAATCTATACATGAAGCTCCTATTTCTACACCAGTTAGTAGATTAGATGAGGTAGCAGCCGCAAGAAATCCAATATTAAGATATGATTTTACCACAAATGAGGAATAAGTAATATGATTAATCAGATAAAGTATATATATAGCAATCAATATAATCCATATTATAATTTAGCTTTAGAAGAATTTCTATTAAATACTGTAGAAAAGGGAACTTGTATCCTTTATTTATGGCAGAATGAACGTACTGTTGTGATAGGAAAGAATCAGAATCCTTGGAAAGAGTGTAAAATTCAAGAACTAGAAGAAGATAAAGGATATCTTGTAAGAAGATTATCTGGAGGTGGTGCTGTATTTCATGACCTTGGGAATCTTAATTTCACCTTTCTATTACACAAAGAAGATTATAATGTAGAGAAACAATTAGATGTAATATTGGTTGCCCTGAAACAACTAGGTATCAATGCAGAGAAATCTGGAAGAAATGATATTACAGTTGAGGGGAAAAAGTTCTCTGGAAATGCTTTCTATGAAAGTGGCAGCAGATGCTATCACCACGGCACAATATTGATTCAAGTGGATATAGATAATCTATCAAGATATCTTAACGTATCTAAAGATAAATTGAAATCTAAAGGCGTTGACTCAGTGCGGTCTAGAGTTACCAATTTAGTGAATTATAATAAAGATATAAATATTGATATTATAAAAGAGAATCTAACAGAAGCCTTTTCAAAAGTGTACGGATTGAAAGCTGAAAAATTAGAAGACTTTGATAATTTTCTTTCTAAGGATTTAGATTACTCTGAAGAATTAAAAAAGCTCTATAATAAATTTTCTTCATGGGAATGGATATTTGGGAAGAAGATGGAGTTCCAAGATACTATCTCCAAAAGATTCCCATGGGGAGAAATTGATATTCATTTTATTGTAAATAATGGTATTGTGTCTCAATGTAAAGTATACTCTGATGCAATGGAGGTAAGATTAATTGAAAAACTTCCAGTTTATATGGTGGACTGTACTTATTCTGGAAAAGCAGTCAGTTCATCCCTAGAATCTCTAAAAGATAATAAAGACCAGGCAATAGTTAGTATGATAGAGGACATTCAAAACTTACTAGAGAAGGGAATGTGAATGAACATGGAATATGATTTGCTAGTGATCGGTGCAGGACCTGGTGGCTATGTTGCTGCTGCAAAAGCATCCCAATTAGGAATGAAGGTTGCAATTGTTGAAGCAAGTGAACTAGGTGGCACTTGTCTCAATAAAGGGTGCATTCCTACTAAAACTTTAATGCATAGTTCTCATATGTATTATGAAGCTTGCCAATATGAGAAGATTGGATTAGTGTCACAGGGATTAAGTTATGATTATGAGAAGATTCATGCCAGAAAAGAAGAAGTGATTGAGCAATTAAGAGATAGAGTTGCTAAATTATTAAAATCTAATAAGGTAGATCTTATTACAGGCAGCGCAAAAATAATTAATTATAGTAAAGCCTCTGAGGACAAAAAAACCATTCGGGTTACAACAATTAATGGGGATGTCATTCTTAAAACTGACAAGATTCTTATTGCAACTGGCTCTAAACCAGCTATGCCACCAATAAAAGGGATTCATATACCCCATGTAGTAACAAGTGATGATCTGTTATTGAGCAAAGATAAGTTTTATCAAAGACTTATCATAATTGGTGGTGGTGTAATAGGAGTTGAATTTGCTACATTATATCAAGAATTAGGCTGTGAAGTTACAATAATAGAAGCCCAGAGTAGAATCTTATCTACAATGGATAAGGATATCTCTCAAAGTATATCATCTAGCCTTAAGAAAAAAGGCGTTACTATATATACATCTGCTGTTGTCAACGAGATTTTAGAAGGACTGGAAGGTATATCAAATATAAGTTGTATCTTTACTCATAAAGAGAAGGAATGCAAGATTGAATCTGACGGTATTTTAATATCCACAGGAAGAGTAGGTAATACAGAACAGTTATTTGATGATACTTTTGACATTAAGATGATTAGGGATAAGATTGAAGTAAATGAATTCTTTGAAACTAATATCTCTGGAATCTATGCAATTGGTGATGTTATTCCAGGAATACAGTTGGCCCATGTGGCTTCTGCACAAGGAGTGGTAGTTGTTGAACATATGAATCATAAAGAGCTCTCTATTAATCTGTCCATAGTCCCATCTTGTATCTACACGTCTCCTGAGGTAGCATCGGTAGGCCTTACTGAATCGGAAGCCAAAGAATCAGGAATTCAAGTTACAAGTAAAAAGTATCCGATGCTGGCGAATAGCAAAACCATATTATCCTTAGATGAAAGGGGTTATATGAAAGCAATCTTTGATGCAAACACAGATAAGATTGTAGGTGCACAATTGGTATGTGCCAGAGCAACTGATATGGTTGGAGAGTTTGCTAGTGGAATTGTAAATGGTCTTACTAGACAAGAACTTGCTTCTGTGATTAGACCACATCCAACGTATGAAGAAGCTATCAGTGAGCTTCTATTAAAATAATAATAACAGAATTCGTATATTCTATATAGTTTTACATACCCTAATCATGAGGTGATTGAATATGACGACTATATGGAAGACAACGGGGGATTGTCCATGTTTTGGGAAAGAACGTGGAGAGTCCCTTTGGTTTCAGCCAGATTATATAGAAAAAAAGAAAACATTCACAGGAGATCTTCATACAGAGATAGCTATTATTGGTGGGGGGCTTGCTGGGTTATTATCTGCATATCTTTTAAGTAAAGAAGGCAAATCTGTAATAGTATTAGAAAAGGGAGAGGTTGGATGTGGAATAACTAAAAATACCACAGCTAAAATCACATCTTCCCATAGCCTTATTTATAACAAATTAATCAAGTATAAAGGAGAAGAGAGGGCAAAAGAATATGGAACAGCCAATCAGCTAGCCATATCTATGTATGAAAATATATGTAATGAACTTTCTTTAGATTGTGATTTTAAAAGATTGCCCAACTATATATATTCCTTGGATGATGAAGCAAGTATTGAGAAAGAGATGGAAGCAGCAAGGAGATTGGAATTGCCAGCTAGCATTACTCATGAAAGCAAACTACCATTTTAAGACTTCATCAAGAACGTAGTTATCTTACAGCTTTAGATTGTAAGGAAAATAGATATGACCTTGAAGGAATGTATCTAGATGCAGACCCTAATGGATATACATTTCGTAATTATAAAAATTATTTGATTGTAGGCAGCGGGGGACATCGATCTGGAAAATATGATCCATTAGATGCATATCGCAAGATTGAAGAATCGACGAAGAAGTGGTATCCCGAGTTAAAAACATCGATTGTATGACTCCAGATGGCATACCATATATAGGGACTTATTCCACAAGTACTCCCAATATATACGTTGCAACAGGCTTTAATAAATGGGGTATGACAAGTTCTATGGTTTCAGCAATGATAATTAAAGATATGATATGCTTTGGACAAAGTGAATATCAGAAGGTATTTAAGCCGCGAAGGATGATGCTATCAGGAAGTGGGAAACTATTAAAGGATACAGGAATTATCACTGTAAGCTTATTAAGAGAACATCTGAGGATTCCTCGGGATAAGCTTGAGAATATAGAACAGAATCATGCAGGAATCGTGATACACAAAGGGCAAAAGGTAGGAATATATCGAGATTCAAACGATGAATATCATATGGTATCTACAAAATGTCCGCATCTAGGTTGTAGTTTAGAATGGAATCAGAATGAGTTAACTTGGGATTGTCCATGTCACGGTTCCAGGTTTGATTACAAAGGTAATATTATAAGTAATCCTGCTACCAGGGGAACACTTGATGCATGTCAACTTAAGAAAACCAACTAAAATATTAAAAGGTCCTGCAAAAATATAATTGCAGGACCTTTTAATATTATTTTAATTTTGTAATAGATACTCTCCATACTTCAGGACCTTCTTCAAGATATTCCCATTCAAATTCACCTTCGTTCTCCATAATAAATTGATAATGAAGAGGGCGAGGATCATGATCATTAATTAACTCCATTTTTTCTCCAGCTTGTAAGCTAAAAAAGGCATTAAATTATGTATTAGTATAATCATAAAGGCGAGAAAAAAACATATTTTAAATCACATAATAAAATATTATAGATCCGTTTTCCATAATCCGTGTAGATTACAGTATTCATATACTGCAATTACTTCATCATTATTTAAAGTAAATTCAGCTTTTGGTGCATCTTCTGGTGAAAGACGTTTTATCTGTCCGCCATTCTTAGTTTCAACATAGATCCATTGAATATAATGTTCAGGAACCATAGGATGAGCAACGCTACCTACTTCAGCAGTAACAACATCGTCTGAGATTGTAACAACTGGAACATGTTTCTCATTGGCAGCATCAGTAGTATTAGGAATTAACTCAGTCATCTCATCACCACAGCAAGTCATTGGAGCTCCAGAAGCATGAATCATTCCTACAAGATTACCACAGTGTTTACATATAAAAAATTTCTTTGACATAATAGACACTCCTTTTCTAATTAAGTTTAATGTATGGAAGGTAGTTATTCTACCAAGCTACTCTTTGATTATATCAATTATATTTGAATTAGACAATAGAAAGGATGTAAATTTGAGGATTGATTGTTTGCTAAAATACTACTATAATTAAAGGAAGAAATATACTTCGTTGGGGAAGGAGGTCTTATTGAGTGGATATAAAAACATCTATAGGTTCAAAGAAATCACCTTTAATTGATGTAGATTGTGTGGTTTGTTTTAAAGGAATTCACAAGTATAATATCTCTTATATTATTATCTGGGTCATGTATTATACATGGGTTATATCTTTTGCAACATGGTGGACAGCTTCGACACTAACTGAAAATGGATTCAGCACAGAGTTACGCAGTCTGATCCACATCATTTATTTGGTTTCCTCTGGCTTATTTGTATTTTTTATCTCTAAAAAGTGGTTTATGAAAACTGTTCGTATTGGTGCATTGTTGGCCTTTGTAAGTGTTGGATTGTATTTAATATCCCCAGATATACAGATTCTACATTGAAGTAAAAGATAATGATTCCTTAGATCTTGATAAAGGGTTCACCTTTGGAATGTGGGTATATAAAGAAAAGAGTAAAAAAGAACAGCAACCAATATTAGCAAAGTATGGTTCTAGTAGAAGTAAACAAGAGAGTGCTTATGCTTTGGTAGATTGGGGCAGACCAAAATTATCTTTATCTGATTTTGATGAAAAAGGTTATACTCAAGAATTCGATTATTATGAGGATAAACTTACACCTATTGGTAGATGGTATTATTATACGGCCACATATAATGGTAAAGAGTCTGGTGACAACACGATTAGAATGTATATTAATGGTAAACTCATCAAATCACAAGAGTTCAGCTCATCAATATCTAATTCTAGTGGACCATTATGGATAGGTGGAGACAATCAAGGGAACTATTTTAAAGGAATAATGGACGAATTTAGAATATATAATTATGCTTTAACGTCTTCACAAATCAAACAATTATATAACATGAGAGATCGTATTGAAGCAGTTCCAAGTAAAAAAGTTAATTTGAGTTCTCTTAAAAGAAAGCAAAATATTCAACTTACAACTACATTACACACATATAAGAAAGAAAAAATGGATAAATTAAATGTAACCTCCAAAGCCCAATGCATAAAGTACCGTCCCCAAATTGAAAATAAATAATTGACAAATACTTTCCACCATGATATTATTATCTAGTGTGCCGCACAACGAGGTTAAAGTTCTGCAATTCTTTAGAATAACAGACACCAAAGTTGGCGAGTAATGATAATAGGAGGTGCCATATGTACGCAATTATAGCAACAGGTGGAAAACAGTACAAGGTAGCGGAAGGCGATATCATTAAAGTTGAGAAGCTTG
>CAZAKD010000102.1:5417-6320 GCA_964485435.1 uncultured Lachnospiraceae bacterium | reverse complement strand
AAGATGGGTACTATAATATTGTAATGTCTATTTTGGTTAAAATAAAGTAAAAACCTAATATAAAGGAGACACAATGGATAAAATTAGAATTAATTTATATGACATACTTCTAAGCCTATCTAATGCAGTAGATCTGGTAACACCTGAACTATCCAACCATCATCAGATGGTAGCCTATCTATCATTTCGTATAGCAGAACAAATGGATATGTCAACGAGTGATCAACACGATATTATTATTGAAGGTTTGTTACATGATATCGGCGCAATTGCTACCAAAGAAAGACTATATAGTGGAGAAATAGATGAATATAAGAAAGACAATCATCCCCAAATAGGTGCAGAATTATTAGAAGAATGTGAATTATTTCATGGATTTACAAAAGAGATTAGATATCATCAACTTCCTTGGGATTACGGAAATGGAAAGAGTTATAAAGGAGATGAGGTTCCGGTATCTAGTCATATTCTTCATCTAGCAGATAAAGTGAGCTCTATCGTTAGACCAAATCATGAGATATTATCCCAAGTTCCTTACATTATGTCTTATGTAAAAAAACATACTGGAACATTATTTATGGATGAAGCAGTAGAAGCACTTGAGGCAATCTATGAAAAAGAACATATCTGGTTGGAATTGGCTTACAAAGAACCATTATCATGCATTCCAGACATGTCAGTATATGGTGTAATGGACCTAGAACTTGAAGATATCGTTCATGTATCTAAATTGTTTTCTCATATAATTGATCTAAGAAGTCATTATACTGCGACCCACTCCATGGCTGTAGCAGCGATAGCAGAAAGGTTAGGGGAGCTAATAGGCTTCTCTAAAGACGAATGTACTATGCTACTTATCGCCGGACATCTTCATGACCTTGGAAAATTGGCAATTGATGATTC
>CAZAKD010000102.1:3480-5407 GCA_964485435.1 uncultured Lachnospiraceae bacterium | reverse complement strand
GGCCACTTTTTGAAGAAGAAGGATTTGAAGTAGATATTATTCGTAGTCATACATTCTACACTTATCAGTTGTTAAAAAATATCACTGGTTTTGAAACCATTACAAAATGGGCGGCTTTCCATCATGAGAAACTAAACGGGAAAGGTTACCCTTTCCATCTGTCAGGAAACCAGATACCTCTAGGTTCAAGGATTGTCGCAGTGGCTGATATATTTACTGCTATATCTGAGAACCGTCCCTATAGGAAAGGGATGGAAAAGGAAGAAGTGATTAAAGTCATGCAGGGATTGGTCCAAGATGGATCCATATGTGGAAACATAGTAGGTGTCCTAATGGAAAATATAGATGAGTTCGTAAATGGGGACGGTACCTTAGCAGTTGGGGACGGTACCTAACGCGTTAGGTACCGTCCCCAACTAAAACCAACTGAAACTTGTTGACACTAAGTTGTTGAAACTGTAGAATAAATATATATACATGAATACTAGGAGGTGGCAGGATTGGAGAATTGTGGACATAACTGTGGTTGTACGCATGATGATCTGTGCGTACATAGAGTTCCTATATTTAGTAACTTAAGTAATGACGAACTTGAGCGAATTGCAAGTATTGTTATACATAGGGATTATAAAAAAGGTGAAACAATACTAAGAGAAGGTGAAAAATCTGAATCAGTTGTTATAATTAACGGTGGTAATGCAAAAGCTTATAAGTATACAAAAGAAGGACGAGAACAGATTCTATATGTATTTGCCGAAGGTGATTTCTTTGGAGAACAGAATCTATTTCGTAATCAAGCGGTTGGATATTCTGTAGAAGCCCTAGAACCAGTAAAGGCTTGTATGATAACAAAACAACGATTTCAACAACTTGTTCAGGATCATTCAGATATTGCAATTAAGATTATAGATGAGCTTGGTGGACGTATGAGTAGGTTAGAAAGTGCCCTTCAAAGTATGGGGGTAAGAAATCTAGATGCAAGGGTTTCTAGTCTGCTTTTAGACTTCGGCGATAAATACGGAGAGGAAAATGAAGAAGGTAGGTTAATTCATTTGCCACTAAGTCGAGAAGGAATCGCCAATTACCTTGGTGTAGCAAGAGAGACAGTAAGTCGTAAGTTAGGCCAATTAGAGAGTGACGGAGTAATTCGTTCTATCAGTAATAAAGAGATATTGATTATTGAAAAGGAACAATTAATGTTAATGGCTGGTGAAGATGTAGATCTATAATCCATATCTAGAGAGGATGGTGCATAAATGGAAGAAAAGATGATTGACCTAAGCAAAACGGTACATGAACTCTGTAATCAGAATGTTGACCTCCTTGAAGTGCTTGGGAGAATTGGATTTACTGATATTACCAAACCTGGAATGCTTAATACCGTAGGAAGATTTATGACCCTACCTAAGGGTGCAAAAGCTAAGAATATTGATCTTGAATATATTAAGAAGGAACTTATCAAGGAAGGGTATAGCGTTAAGGATATATAGAAGGTAAAATAGACATATTAATATAAGTAAATTCAAAGGAGGATTCACATGAGCGAACATATTAACAACAGAGAATACAGAAAAGAAGTAATCAAACAGATTATTAAAGAACTTCATGATGGTAAAAGTGTAGAAGATGTGAAGCAAAAGTTTGAAGAAGCATTTCATGGAGTAAGTGCTACTGAGATATCTGAAGCTGAGGGAGCACTTATTGCAGAGGGTCTTCCAGTGGAAGAAGTGCAACGACTATGTGATGTCCATGCAGCTGTATTTAAAGGATCTATCGCTGAGATTCATCAACCAGTGGATCAAACTGAGATTCCAGGACATCCTACCAATATTTTAAAGAGAGAAAATCGTGGGATTGAAAGAATAATCGAACAAAAGCTTCAACCAAATTTAGATAATATTGAGAAGAATCTTGATGCTATTTTAGA
>CAZAKD010000102.1:0-3470 GCA_964485435.1 uncultured Lachnospiraceae bacterium | reverse complement strand
AAAGAGAATCTCCTATTTCCTTATATGGAGAAGTATGGAATTACAGCACCTCCAAAAGTTATGTGGGGTGTTGATGATGAGATTCGTGCAGATCTAAAGAAACTTAGGCTGGAAGTGCAAGCTTCTATAGATAGTAACTCCTCAATAAAGAATCAAGTTGATTTCAAGGTGCAAATGGACGAATTAATACGAAAAGTCAACGAAATGATTTTTAAAGAAGAGAGCATTCTATTACCAATGGTACTTGAGACGCTTACAGTAGATGAGTGGAAACGAATTGCAGACGATAGTGATGAGATTGGATTCATGATTAAGAACATTCCAACTTGGAATCCAACCATTGAAACAGAAACAGAAAATACAGCAGACTCTAAGGAAGAAATTATAGAAGATGGGTTGATTCAATTATCAACTGGTAATTTCACTCCAAAGGAATTAGAAAGAATGCTGAATACATTACCATTCGATCTAACATATGTAGATAAAAATGATAAGGTAAGATATTTTTCTCAAGGTCCTGAAAGAATATTCGCTAGAACTAAGGCTGTAATTGGACGTGAAGTATCTAACTGCCATCCTCCTGCAAGTGTACACATTGTAGAAGGTATTGTTGATGACTTTAAGTCTGGTAAGAAAGATCATGAAGATTTTTGGATTAATATGGGTGGTAAACTTGTGTACATCCGCTATTTTGCAATTAGAGATGAAGCAGGAGAATACCAAGGTGTTCTAGAAGTGACTCAAAATATTAAGTCGATACAAGAATTAACAGGTGAAAAAAGATTGGTTACAGATGACAATAAAGAATGATATGACAGGGCAGGACTCAGAGTAATTGGCTGAGTCCTGCCTTTGGGAGGAAAAGATGGATGAAGTGTTAATAATCGGGGTAGCTGGTGGCTCTGCCTCAGGAAAGACAACTGTTGCCAATCGATTAAAAGATGAGTGTAAAGAGACGGTACAATTATTAAGTCATGATTATTACTATTTAGCCCATGATGACATGCCCTTTGAAGAAAGGGTAAAACTAAATTATGATCATCCCAATGCATTTGATACCCCAAGAATCATTGAGGATATTAAAAAACTAAAACAAGGAATAGCAATTGATAGACCAGTGTATTCCTATACAGATCATAACCGAACTAACGAAACTGTAAGAGTAGAACCAGCCCAAGTAATCATATTAGAAGGCTTTCTAATCTTTGAAAATAAAGAACTAAGAGATCTTATGGATATAAAGATATACGTAGATGCAGATGCAGATGAACGTTTGATACGCCGAATTCTACGTGATGTTAAAGAAAGAGGTAGAAGTTTAGAATCTGTGATTACCCAATATGTGAATACCGTAAAGCCAATGCATGAGCAATTTGTGGAGCCATACAAAAAGTATTCAGATATTATAGTGCCTAGGGGTGGAATGAATGATGTTGCCATTGATATGTTAATCAATCGGATTCGAGCAATCACCCAATAAATCAACGATAGCTACTTTTAGAATTATATTCTTAAAGTAGCTATTGTTATAATTAGGATTATCTCTTAAGTTCAAATAGATCTTTATCTACACCACAGATAGGACATTTGAAATCGTCAGGGAGAACGTTAATATCACCTTCGTGAACATAACCGCATACGGTACATCTATAGGAGATTTTATTGTCATTCCCTATATTATCTTCCAAAGAGGCAGTTTTGATAGAATTCTCACTTCTATAAGTAGGAGCATTCTTGGATGCTTTTCCTTTTATCACATTATGATAGTAGGAGTAAGTCATTGGAGGGAGTGAGTTGTGACGAACTAGGTTTTTCACACGCCCCAAGATAATGCAATGAGTTTCAACTTCAGTGATAGATACTATATCACATAAAATTGTTCCAGTACAATTTTCATAAATAACAGGCAAATTGTCAATCATATTATAATCACAACCATCATATTTATTCACATCTTTACTAGATTGAAAACCAAAGAGTCCTATTAGAGCAGGGCTTGTTGATTCAGACAAAATATTGATACTAAATCTACCTGATTTCTTGATTAAGTCGTAGGTATAATTGTTTTTGTTCATGCTAATTGCAAAGCTTGGGTTCTCACTTGTAATCTGGGATACCGTATTAACAATACATCCTCCTAGGGAATTACCTGTATTTGAACTAACGATATACATTCCGTATGAAATATCAAATAAAACAGTGTTATCCATAATGTTCCTCCTAAAATTATTATATTAAGACTACAATAAAACAAGTTTTATTATTTGTCAAATATCAATAAAATGTTACAATAGATATATCTACAAACTCTGCTTATATATTATGAAAATATTACAAAATCATAACAAGTTTATAAACTGTTAAAATGTACAAAAAATAATGATAAAATATTTATAAATTGTGCACTAAAATTTCAAAAGTTATGTTAAAATAAAATAAGATGCAAGGTTAATTTGAGCTAAACGTTACGAAAATGTTACAAATTTATTAATAAATGTTTAAGATATCGTAGTCTAATGAAAAGGGTGAGAAGATATGAATTTACATGATGCTATCTTTGTTAGAAAATCTTCTAGGGATTATATTATGGAAGAATTAGATCCAGTACTTTTAGAGAACCTGATAAAATATACTGGGTTTGCATCATTATTACAGGAAGAATATAAAGTCCGTTTTAAAATACTAAATAATGTAGCAGCAGATAATGAATCTTTGTCTAATCTGTCTGTGAAAGCACCCTATTACTTATTAATAGCTTCCGATGAAAAAGATGGACATTGGTTGAATGTAGGATACGTAATGGAACAAATATCTCTATATTTAACTACAAAAGGGATTGGTTCTTGTTTCTTAGGCCTTCCACGACACAAAAGAACTAAACTTGCCAATATGGACTACCCCGTGTCTTTTGTTATGGCCTTTGGCAAGACGAAGGGAAATGTATACAGAGATCAAAAGAAAGCAAAAAGATTCGGAGAGAATTTTTTATGCTCTATTAAAGCCGATCTTCCTAATAGTATAAAAAGTATGCTAAAAGCAGCTAGACTAGCACCCTCCACTCTGAATAGTCAACCTTGGAGGTTTGTAGCTTATGATAATCGAATTCACATCTTTGCAAGAAAAGACTTTATGTCGAACCATATATTCCGCAACCAAAGAGACATCTCCATGGGTATCATGCTATCTCATATGATGCTCACCTCAGAAGAGCTATGGGTAGATATTAGTATTGAGACACAAGATAGTATCGCAGAAAAAGAATTTAAGAAGAACGAATATATCACAAGTGTTTTAATTAAGCGAACATTTTAAATTATATAGAAAAAACAAAAAATTAATCATTTGGTATTGACAAAAGTTATTGAGTATAGTATATTAATATTTGTGCTTAGCAGTTAATAGCAAAGCACTGATGTGCACGAGTGGCTCAGTGGTGGAGTATCGCCTTGCCAAGGCGAGGGTCGCGGGTT
>CAZAKD010000101.1:0-6326 GCA_964485435.1 uncultured Lachnospiraceae bacterium | reverse complement strand
GAGTGCAAAAACTCCTTTTTCAGTAGCATTTACTCGTGTCATCGTTCCTGGTTACGGAAAGGTCTGAGAATAGTAACATTGCAGATAGATATCTACTAATTTTATGAGAAAGGTTGGGTATAAGATGATTAAAGTAGGAATAGTTATGGGAAGTGATTCCGACCTGCCAGTGATGTGTAAAGCGGCAGAGATTTTGGAACAATTAAAAATAGAGTATGAATTAACCATTGTATCGGCCCATAGAACTCCCGATAGATTATATGAATATGCAAAGAATGCACAAGGACGTGGCATTGAAGTAATTATTGCGGGTGCAGGTGGAGCGGCTCATCTTCCGGGGATGATAGCGGCTATTACAGTTCTTCCGGTAATAGGTGTTCCTATAAAAACCAAAGCTTTAGGAGGCGTTGATTCACTATATTCAATCTGTCAGATGCCACCGGGAATTCCAGTTGCAACTGTGGCCATAGATGGGGCCCTTAATGCAGGATTGTTGGCTGGAAAAATTCTTGGAATTAGGGATGAAAAATTACAAGCTAGGATTAAGGAATATGCAAAAATCATGGAAAACATGGTTTTAGAAAAAGCAGATAAGCTAGAAAAGATAGGATATGAAAAGTATTTGAAATAAATATATAATTTGCAGAAAGAGGGATATATGACAATGAAGAAAAAACCGTTTGTGTCTTTAGAACAAGTAAAAGACATGGTGAAAAAATACCCAACACCTTTTCATCTATATGATGAAAAAGGAATTCGTGATAATGTACGTCAACTAAAGAAAGCTTTTGCTTGGAATAAAGGATTTAAGGAGTATTTTGCAATTAAAGCGACCCCCAATCCTTCTATTATGAAGATTCTTAGAGAGGAAGGAGTGGGAGCAGATTGCTCATCTTATACTGAGTTATTACTAGCAGATAAAGTAGGTTATACTCAAGACGAGATTATGTTTTCTTCCAATGTTACCCCCAAAGAAGATTTTGAATTAGCAGCAAAATTAGGTACAATTATTAATTTTGATGACCTTACTCATATTGATTTCTATGAAGGGATCGCTGAATTTTCAGAAACTATGAGCTGCAGATATAATCCAGGTGGAGACTTTATACTTGAGAACCAGATTATGGATTCCCCTCAAAATTCGAAATATGGATTTACAAGAGAACAGTTAACAGAAGGATTTCTTAAATTAAAAGAAAAGGGTGTGAAGAACTTTGGAATTCATGCTTTTCTTGCAAGTAATACAGTTACGGAAGAATACTATCCTGCTTTAGCAAAGATACTTTTTGAAACAGCCGTTGAACTTCAAAAAGAGACAGGAGTTCACATTTCCTTTATTAACCTATCAGGTGGAGTAGGTGTTCCATATGAGCCAGGACAAAAGCCAAATGATATTATGGCAATTGGAGAAGGTGTTAGAAAAGCATTTGAAGAGATCCTAGTGCCTGCAGGAATGGGAGATGTGTCTATATACACAGAGTTAGGAAGATATCTACTAGCTCCTTATGGTAGCCTTATATCGAAGGTTATTCATGAAAAACATATCTATAAAGAGTACATTGGCCTAGATGCTTGTGCTGTAAATCTTATGAGGCCAGCGATGTACGGTTCTTATCACCATATTACTGTTCTTGGAAAAGAAGACAAACCTTCTGAACACATTTATGATGTCACAGGTGGGTTATGTGAGAATAATGATAAGTTTGCTATTGATAGGAAGCTTCCAAAGATAGAGATAGGAGATTATCTATATATTCACGACACTGGAGCTCACGGTTTTTCTATGGGATATAACTATAATGGAAAGTTAAGATCGGCCGAGATTCTTCTAAAAGAAGATGGTACGACTCAGTTGATACGTAGGGAGGAGACTCCAGAGGATTATTTTATTACCTTGGATTTTGATAACTTTTAATAAGAGAATCAATTGTTTTAGATTACAGATTGTAGTATAATATTCTTAAGAACAATATACTATAAACCTATTAATGTGAGGTGTTGAATATATGAAATCCGATAATTTCACAGTAAAAGACAGTTTAAATCTAAACTGTAATACAGAAGCTTCACATAATTGTGATATACTCTCTGACTCACAGATTCTTAATATTATTATGAATAATTCTCAAGATACGATATATTTTAAGGATAAGAATTCTAGATTTATTGCCAATAGCAAAGCCCATGCAGTACAATTTGGTGTAAATGACCCAAAAGAATTACGTGGTAAGAGCGACTTTGATTTTTTTCCAAAGGAATTTGCAGAAGAAGCTTTTGAAGATGAAAAGAGAATCATGGAGACTGGCATACCTGTCCTTGGTAAGATTGAGAAGTGGGATATTTTTGATGATGAGGATATATGGTTCTCAGCATCAAAATATCCACTATATAATGAGGAAGGTAAGGTTATTGGAACATGGGGAACATCCAGAGATATTAGTCCTTTGAAGTTAGCTCAAGATGAGATGATTCGTTTGAACGAAGAACTAGAAAAAACCAATGAAAGATTAAAAAGAATCTCTAATATCGATGGTTTATCAGGATTATATAATCAGAGATGCTTCTATGAAACATTAGAGGATGCAATTGAAGTATATAAAGATAAGCAAAACAATAATCAACCAGGTGTCTTTTGTGTAATGCTCATTGATATTGATCGTTTTAAAAGTGTAAATGATATGTATGGACATACAACTGGGGATAAAACCATACAATTTGTAGCAGACTTGATTCAAAAGAATACAAGAATATCAGATCTATGTTTCCGATGTGGTGGAGATGAATTTGGTGTAATTCTATATGATACGGATAGCGAACAAGGCATTCGTATGGCAGATAGGCTTCGAAAGATTATTGAAAAAAGTAGCTTTAATTTCAACAATAAGACGATACAGCTTACTGTGAGCATAGGTGTTGCATCCTGTGATATGAACCAAAGTTTGAATAGTATATTAATTAAAGTAGACAGCAAGCTATATGCATCTAAGAAGCAAGGTAAGAATCAAGTAAACTAGCAATATAATTTTAATAGAAAGTGCTATCAGGTATGTACCTGCTAGCACTTTTTTGCAAGTTAAAACCTATCCTTTTATTTGCAACAAGTTACTGCAAAATAAGGATAAGAAACAATTCGAAGTGATTCAAAACGATTGACAACAATTCAAAACAATAGTATGGTATATATAAATCAATAAATGATCAACAAAAGAGATCTGGAGGGTGCAATGGCTAGGCTTGATAATATCAGTTGGTGTAATCGAAAGAAAAATGTGGTAGATCGATACGGACATAGTTCGCTATATGTTAGAGAAAAATATTTATGTCGTGGAACTACTTTTGAGAAGCACACTATGTTAGACCCTAGGGAGTATCAAGCTGTGGGTGGTTGTATGCCTATTATTCTACAAGGAACAGGAATGATTGGTACAGTCACAGTATCAGGATTGACTGCAGAATTAGATCATCAAATATGTGTAGAGGGCTTAAAGCTATTACATAAAGAAAAATCTAAGGGAGGATATGAATGTTTCCAGAAGAGAGAAGACGTGCAATTATAGATATTGTAATGCAAGATGGTACGGTTATGGTAAATGACCTTAGCAAAAGATTTGAAGTTACAAAAGATTGTATACGCAAAGACTTAACTGATATTGAGAAGCAAGGTTACTTAGTGAGGACTCATGGTGGAGCAGTAGCTGCAAGAAAAAACACACATAATTTTCAGGTAAGTGCAAGAAAAGTAACGAATGTAGATGCAAAGCGAAAGATAGCGCAAAAAGCAGTCAAGTTAATCTCGGAAGGAGATACGGTATTTTTAGATATATCTACTTCCAATCTTGAAATCATGAAAGAAATTGTAAGAGAAGGATTAAATGTTACGATTGTTACCAACATGGTGGAAATAATTTCTTTGGCGGGATTAAGCGGCATTCCACTAATGTCCTCCGGGGGAAAATTAAATAAAACTGGGGATGGTTTTACAGGAGCATTAACAGCTGCATTTATCTCGGAGTTTAGATTTGATATTGGGTTCTTTGGTGTTGTTGGTATTGATATTAACAATAATGGTGTGTATACCTATGATGCAGAAGATGGCAATATAAAAAAAGTAGCAATTGAAGCTTCTAAGAGAGCACTTTTGGTAGCAGAAAAGGAAAAATTTAATAGAGATGGTAACTATAAATATTCAACATTGAATTCCTTTGAAGGAATTATATTAGAATCCAAGCCGGAATTAGAGATTATTACAAAAGCAAAGAAAATTGGAATAAAGTTGTTATAAAAGATAGGAGGTTAAGATGGATAGAATAGATATATTAAAAGATAAGATGCTACAGCAAGAGAGATATGCCTCCATAGAACAAGCTTTGATAATTACAAAAACCTATAGAGAAAATGGAGAGAAGCCAGTTATTATTGTTCGTGCTCTTGCATTAAAGAATGCTTTAGAGCAATTAGATATAGGCATAGAAGCAGAAGAATTAATTGTGGGAAATAGGACTAAGGGAGTACGATATGGAGTTGGCACAACGATTCCTAGCTTAGTAAGATAATCAACATAAGATTAGGAGATAATAAAATGAAATCATTTCAGTATATTGTTAAAGATCCAGGAGGAATACATGCTAGACCAGCAGGTATGTTAGTGAAAGTTTCAAAGGAGTTTAGTTCAAAAATCAACCTAATATCTAATCATGGTGAGGCAGAAACTTCAAGAATACTTTCGATTATGACTCTTGGTGTGAAACAAGGGGAAGAAGTAACAATTTCTGCTGAAGGAGAAGATGAAGAGATTGCAATTCAGAAATTAGAGTTATTTTTCCAAGAAAACTTATAAAGAATATGAAACAAAAAGCCCTGCAAATAATATGTTTGTAGGGCTTTTTACAAAAACTTATTTAGTATTTAAAGAATACAATTTGATTTTTTAAGTTTTCAGCAGTTAGTGCTAATTGTACAGCATCATTGCCGACTAGGTTACTATTATCTGTTACATGTTTTGCATTTTCCGTTATACTCTCAGAAGTAGCAAGAATTTCTTCTGCGCCTGCAGATTGTTCTTCAGTAATCGCTGCTACAGAAGTGGCAACATTGTCAACCTTCTGAATCTTTTCAATCATATCTTGTACGATACGATTTGTTTCACTTACAGTAGAATAGATTATGGAGAAAGTATTTCCAGCTGTATCAATTAATTCAGAGTTTTCTTTAATATGAGTTGCGCTTTCGTGAGTTTTTTCAACAGTGTTTTCAACAAGTTTGATTATTTTTTCAATAAGTTGAGATATGTTTGCAACAGCATTTGCACTTGTCTCTGCTAATTTTCGAATCTCTTCAGCCACTACAGCAAATCCTTTTCCTGCCTCACCGGCTCTTGCAGCTTCAATTGCTGCATTGAGAGATAGAAGATTGGTTTGGGAAGCGATATCTCCTATTAATAGAATAATTTCATTGATCTCTGCTGTAGAAGAACCAACTTCTCCAACTACTTTTTCTAAAGAATAGATTGAATCTTCAATGTTCTCCATTGCTTTGGTAATCAGTTCCATGTCATTTTGTCCTTGTTCTGATGCAGTTACAGTATTTATCATCTTTGCACTAGCAAGCTTGCCTTTTTCACTTGTCTCAGAAACAACTAAAGCTAAAGTTGTAGTATTTTCAGCTACTTCACTAACAGAGGTAGCAAGTTCACTCACAGTAACATTGAGGTCTTCCATAGCATTTGACTGTGCTTTTGCGGAATCAAACAGTGCTTCTGAGATATTACTACTATTTTCGGCACGTTCATTTAATTCAATGGAGGAGCTAGTAATATTTTTAATAATATCTCTCATAACTAGGATAAATTGATTCATGGCCTTGCTCATAATCCCCACTTCATCACGGGTTTTTACTTCAACAGTGGTTGAAAAGTCACCTTGTGTTATCTGTTCAATAGTACGAGTCAGACTCTTTATTGGGGTAATAGCAATATGTATTGTTCTTTCTATAATTACTCCTAATAGAATAATAAAAACAATGGTGAGTATAATTGTAAATAACCTTAATTGATTTAGTTCTGCTAGAATTACGGATTCTGGGATGAAAGAAACTAATACCCAGTTGGTTCCATTAATTGGTGCAGTTGTTATTCTGTTAGAAGAAAAAGAATGTACAGTATGTGTAGATGTATCGTTAGTATGTAAGTGATCATTGATTGCTGAAAGTAAAGGATCATCTGTGTAATCTCCCAAGTTTTGACCAATATATTCAGAATTTTTATGTGCTAGAATTGCTGAAGTGGTAGTGTCTACTAGAAATGAAGTTCCAGCGTCTAATAAGTTCAT
>CAZAKD010000100.1:2547-6374 GCA_964485435.1 uncultured Lachnospiraceae bacterium | reverse complement strand
GTCAGCCCAGCCTAGTATTATTGCTAATCCTATTGTAATAACAGTGATGATTGGGTATATAAGTATAGATAAGAGATACCACTTTATGTTTCCTTTGATATGTAGATGCAGTCCAGTGTCTTTCCAATCACGGCTTACAGCTCTTAGTACTCCTATCCATCCACTTGCTAAGGTAATGATGCAAAAAATAATGATGTTGCGTAGGTTTTTCTTCATATGACCCTCCTGTAATATTTATGTATTTAGCTAATTCTAATAATGGCGAGTACTTGAATGATAATTGAAATAGTTTCCATAATTCTATACTTCTTAGGTAAGACCTTATATTTTCCTCCCATTGTAAATTCCCCTAAATTGCAGCTGTAATTGCAAACATAATTACCTCCATTATTAATGCAAAATTAACTTACTTATTTAAAACCATTTTATCACAATATATTTCCTATAACAAACAATTTTTCCAATACTAGGTTGCACTTTGTATTAAATAAGTAAGTTTTAGTATAATGTGTGTATATATCTAGAAATGAATTGGTATCTTATGGTACAATAGTGCTAGTAATATTTTTATTATAAAAGTGTACTCGACTTGGAGGGGGAACAGACATGATTATACAGAATAATATGATGGCAGCTAATATGAACCGTCAGTTAAATATAACAAATAAGAAACTCGAAAAATCCGGCAGAAAACTATCTTCTGGTTTTTCTATAAATAATGCTGCAGATAACGCAGCAGGGTTAACCATCTCGGAAAAAATGCGTACTCAGATACGAGGGCTAGATCAAGCATCAACTAACATTGGAGACGGAATAAGTTATGTTCAAGTAGCTGACGGAGCTCTTTCTGAAGTTCAAGCTATCTTGCAAAGAATTAATGAACTGGCAGTAAGGGGTTCCAATGATACATATACAGTGTTGGACCGAATGGCAATAGACGAAGAAATACAAGAGTTAAAAGTAGAAATAAATCGTATATTCACTGATACAGAGTTCAATACAAAGAAGATATGGGAAGATAATCCGGAAAGTCGCATTCAAATTGGGGTGGAGCAATTACCATCTATTACAATGAATAGCACTACCACAACTGGTACATTAAACCAGATAAATAAGGAAGCCATTCCAAACAACGGTAGATACAATATACTTGCTGATGAACATGGTATTACAGTTAATTGGGATGCTTATAACGGAAACTCTTATAGCTCTAATTTAATAGAATGGCCGGAAACATTAGTTGGAAATCAAAGTTTTAAATTATCTGATTATATTGATATTGATGTAGATAATGGCATTAATACTGAGCTTTCAGGTTTAGATTTTACTTTCTCATATAATGTTATAGAAGCAGCAACACTTGACGATGTAATCAATTCAATAAATGGTACTTATGTATCTTGTTCCCCATATAATAGCGTGGGAACAACAGTATATTCTGATGATGGAAGCAGTATACCTGGTATTTCATTTTCTTCAAGTATTACATATAGTGCTTTATTAGCCTCCGAAAAGAATATGGATACATATGATGATTTGTTTATAGAGGGTTCAGCTGGCAGTATTATAAACAAGAATAATATTATAACTGACCCAACAGTAACCTCTTCTGCTGACAAATGGGTCTATGAGTTCCAGATGCCTAATATTGGTACAGTAAAAGCAACCTCAACTAGTACCATGTATTATAGTTATTGGAGAGATCCCGGTAAAAACTGGTGGTATACAGACTCATACGGAAATGACTATACTAAACTTTTAAGCCCTACTCCACCTGACGGAAGCTTAGATTCAGTAAACAATTCCCTAGTAAATACTGGCTTGGATCTATTAAATGATGCAGGTATTACAGGCGGATATATTCAGGTCTCATTTAACCTGGTTGCTGATTCACCGTATGGATTAAAGGATGGTTCTACCCATACTAATGTAGGTAGTACGACAATGACAATAAGGGTAACATCAGATGATACCACAGATACAATAAAGGATAAATTAAATAAAATAAGTGGTCTTGATATATATGCTGGTAATGAATCTACGAATTCCCCATCTAATACATATTATTATGCAAGGAAATACAATCAGAATGGTGTTATCATTGATTCACCAATCTATCAAAGTGTTATAGACTTAAATATTCAAAGTGGAGCAAATGAAAATCAAGCCATAAAGCTTACTTATAAAACTTTAAATATTCATAGCCTTGGAATAAATAATACCAATTCTCTTACTGGCGAAGCATCAGGTAATGCTATATCTCAGGCAGCTAATGCTCTAACTATAGTATCAGAGCAAAGATCTTTGTTTGGTGCTTATCAGAATAGATTAGAACATGCTAGATATAATGTAGATAATATGTCAGAAAACACACAAGCGGCTGAGTCTAAGATAAGAGACACCGATATGGCAAAGGAAATGGTGGAGTTTTCTAAGCAACAGATATTACAACAGGCGATTCATTCCTTGTCGAGTCAGGCTAATCAGATGCCTGAGAGGGTTTTGGCTTTGTTAAAATAGCTGGATGGAATGTGCATATTTAAGGAGTCAAAGCATTTTGCTTTGACTCCTCTTTCATTTTAATATATTATTAATTTTACTTATATAAAAAAGTTAATTATAATAGAACATAGATTAAAATTTAATTGAAAGTGAGTTACATAAATGGAGATAGATATGAGTTCATATTCGTTGAAAAATATAGATAATAAGAGAGCTTTCAGAGATGGGATGCATGATGGAATTCCTATTGGCCTTGGTTACCTTGCAGTATCCTTTTCCCTGGGCATCGCAGCTAAAAATGCTGGATTGACACCGTTTCAAAGCTTTTTAACCAGCTTACTTGTGAACGCATCTGCAGGCGAGTATGTAGGATTTACATTGATTGCAGCTGGCGCAACTTATATGGAGTTGGCAATTATGATACTTATTGCAAATGCAAGATATATTTTGATGAGCTGCGCTTTGAGTCAGAGAATGAAAGAAGGAACTCCTTGGTATCATCGTTTGCTTATTGCCTTTGATATCACAGATGAATTGTTTGCGATCTCTATTGGAAGGCCAGGATATCTGAATCCCAATTATACCTATGGTGCTATGTTAGTGGCTGCGCCTTGCTGGGCGGTAGGTACAGCGCTTGGTTGTATTGCTGGCAATCTGATGCCCTTGAGGTTGGTGAGCGCATTCAGCGTAGCACTATTTGGCATGTTCCTTTCAGTAATTATCCCTCCGGCAAGAAAGAATAAAGTTATTGCCGGTTTGATTGTGGTTTGCTTTGCGGCGAGTTATGCAGCAACTTATTTACCTGGAATTTCTGTAATCTCTAATGGAACACGTACTATCATTTTAACAGTGATCATTTCTGCTACTGCTGCGGTACTATTTCCAAAAAAGGAAGAAAGCGAGGTTCAACAATGACGCCCAATATATATATTTATATTTTGATTATGGCTGTGGTTAGTTATGCAATCCGTGTGTTACCCCTTACTCTAATTAGAAAACAGATTAACAATCAGTTTATTCAGTCATTTCTCTATTATGTACCCTATGTAACGCTGGCATGTATGACATTTCCAGCCATTATAGAGGCAACACAAAGTCCTATATCTGGAGTGATTGCTCTGATTGTGGGGATTGGGGCCGCGTGGTTTGGAGCCGATCTGTTCAAAGTAGCTGTTTTATGTTGTGGGGTGGTTCTGGGGATAGAGTTTTTTATTATTTAAAAGAGGACTTTCACTTATATCCCCAAATCTACAATATTCATTAGCCTTTGTAACCCTCCTGCTGTCTTTCCCATCTCTTTCACAGACTGCCCAGCTAAGGTATCA
>CAZAKD010000100.1:0-2537 GCA_964485435.1 uncultured Lachnospiraceae bacterium | reverse complement strand
CAGCATCTTGCTCGGTAACAGTTAATGTACACAACTTACCCTCCACTGTATATTCGTATGTTACATAACCGAGATTATCAATTGTTGCAATTAACACACTGGCATAGGAGTGCATCTGGGTTTTAATTTTTTCGCAGTTTTCTGAGGAATAATCCTGCTCACCTATCAATTTCCAACCGTATGGCTCTTCTGTTGTTTGCAATTCATTGGTGTAATTTCCAATATATTTCCCAATTCCTAATTCTTTTCCAGTCTTGCTGTTTGCAGACATGTCTCCAATATATGGATGCCTTGTTTCATAAAGTTTTGCTACTTTTGGTGCAATTGACTCTCCATGTTCCCATATAATCCGATCCTCAATCCATATCTCAGAGATATCTGTATCACAGTCATATTCTGCGTAAAAATCGTTGTTATAGAAGATAGACTTTAGGGCCTGGGAAATGGTTACATTCACAACTCCACCTTCATTTATAAAATTTACTTTGGCTACACCTTTTCCCGAGTCAGTTAAATTGCCAATTATAGCAATATGACGATCGCTTACAGTTACTTCTACCTGAATCAGATCTGAATTATTAACTTCTTTACCTATAAAAAACCCATTCACGAGAAAAGCTACTATGACAAAAACTGCTGCTGCAATAATTCCAATCGTAATATGCTGCCTTGATTTTGCTCTAGTTTTCTTTAAGAAATCAATATTCTGTTTATCTATATCCTGCGTATTTTCATCTGGACATTTCATCCTTTCCAATACTTCAGAACAGTTCTTACAATTTGTTAGATGACTTTCTACAGCCTGATTTGTAACTTGGCTTGTGAGTCCATCAATATATGTTGGTAATAAGTCATTTACTACTTCACATGATAAATTATTTTTCATCTTCCTCTATCTCCTTTCGAAGGCGTTCTTTTCCTCGATAAAATGACACTCTGGCCCAGTTTTCTGTCTTGCCCAGGACATCACCAATTTCTCGGAAAGATAAATTTCCAAACAAACGTAAATATAAAATTTCTCGATAAGGTTCTGGACACCCATGCAGCTTCTTCATTAAAGTAACTCGATCTACCTTGGCCATTACATCTTGTTCTGCAGACGGCGCTGCGAAACCTTGTTCCCTAAGCACATCCATATCTTCCATGATTGGATGTTTCCGCTGATATGTCAAAAACTGATTTCTTGCAATTGCACATAACCAGGTTGTGATCTTACAGCTTTGGTCATATCTGTGAATACTTCGAATCGCCTGGTAGAATGTTTCCTGGGTCAACTCTTCTGCAATATACACATCATGTGTCAGTGTCATGAGATACTTAAATACGGTCTGGGCATGTTGTTGATATATGTCTTCCATCGACTGCATGTGTCTCCTCCTTTCTTTGTTCTATCTATTAATGCTCATTATACTTGATTTGTTACAAAAATATAAACTTAATTCGGAAGTCTTTTTCTAATAAAGAGAATAAATTGACAATGCTTTTCAATATTGTTATGATATAGCAAAATATTCTTGAGTATATCATTGTGGTAGTTGAATATGTAGCTGGGCTTGAAGCTTGAAGCTGCATATAAAATGAATCATGTCTTATCAAGTACACCTAGTGATGTTGGAGGAACTATTACAATTGATATAACTAGAACTGAACATGAGGATCTGAGAAGTAGAAGGCTGGATTTGAAAACTGATTGGGCAGCTCAAACTGTTGATTACTGGACGAGACCAATTGAAATTGATGCAAGGGCATTTGTAGCGATTGGGACAAAGTAAAGGAGGGTATATATGTTTTTTAAACTAGATAGACTGTTCATTAGTGCTATTGCTATATTGACACTTGTGTTTTATTTTACAGGGTGCTCTGATAAAAGGGAGACTAAGGCACAAAAGATAAAATTAGAGGAAACGGAGGTTAATATGACTGAATTGACTTATGAAAAAGTAGAAGAATTGAATAAAAAGAGTCATTTGTTGGGTGTTACTTTATTGGATGCACCTCCGTCTGACATGATTATGCCTGGGCCTGAACCAATTGGGACTGGGGATGATTATTATAATTGTTTTCTTTTTGATGGTAAGAATAGAATAACACAGGTTGGGTTGGTGTCGGAGTCTGCAGAAGTTTTGGGGATAGCAGTTGGAGATTCTTTGGCAAGAGTTGAAGATGTATTGGTAGATGAGGGGTTTAGAAAATTGGAGGCTAAGGAAACAAAGGCTTTGATAAATAAGAATGAAAAGGCGGTTGCTTATCAGGTGGGGTATTTGACGCTTATTTTTTATGTAGAGGAAAAGGAAAGTGTTAGTGATGATGCTATTATAACGAAAATGTTAATTAATATAGATAACCCTGCAGAGGAGAAGCCGACGTTTTAATTAGGGGATATTAGTCTAAAAATTCCTGGAGCATTTCTACTCCAGGAATCAAAGTTCTTGCATTTTCATCAACTTTATATATCTTGGAATTATCCCCACTTAAGGTGATAGTAATCTTCCTATCTGATGTTACTGTTATCTTATCATCAGGGTCCATTACATTTA
>CAZAKD010000099.1:0-6410 GCA_964485435.1 uncultured Lachnospiraceae bacterium | reverse complement strand
TAATTCCTTTGATTTTATAGCATAGTATTCCTTTAGTTCTTCTATAAATTTTAATTGGCGATTTGTTTCAATTGTACCAATATCTACATTATTATCTGTATTATCTGTTTTCATTCTTATTCTCCTTAATTTAAACTCTTATCTATTATATCAAGTATATCAAAGACGTGCAATAATAAAACAACCCATAGTCAATTGGCTAGGGGTTGTCTTGAATAAGCATCCTAATTTCCGGATTCTATACTAATCTCGTTAAAGCGATCTAATATCTCGCTTAGCTTTACATTGGTTTTATCTTCTCCTGATACATCAAGAATTGCTTCACCTTTATGCATCATAATTAATCGATTGCCATAGGAAAGTGCAAAATTAAGATTGTGAGTTACCATTATAGTCGTTAGTTTCTTCTTTTCTAGTAATGAGTAAGTAAGTTCCATAATGTTATCAGCGGTCTTAGGATCTAATGCGGCAGTGTGTTCGTCTAATATAAGAATATCTGTTGGTGTGAGAGTAGAAGTAATCATGGCTAGGGCCTGTCTTTGACCACCAGATAGGTTGCCAACTTTGTCATAGATTCTATTTTCAAGTCCTAGATGAAGTTGTTCTAGATGGGTACGGTACTCATCTAATTTATTTTTATTTACACCTCTAGAGAAGAGATAAGGGCTTCCTTTATGATCGGCAAGTGCCATATTTTCAAGTATAGAAAAAGAAGCACAGGAACCTTTTGCAGGATCTTGATATACTCTTGAGATAAATGATGAGCGCTTATAATCTTTCATCTGGGTTATATCTTTCCCTCTAAGAAGTACCTTACCAGAATCAACTGGAATACTTCCACAGAGAATGTTTAAGAGTGTAGATTTACCAGAACCATTACTTCCGATAATTGATATAAAGTTATTCTTAGGTACTTTTAGATTAAACCCTTGAAAAATTGGTGTTTCATTTATAGTACCTTTGTGAAAACTCTTATAGATGTTCTGTAGTTCCAGCATGTTTTTTCCGGCCTCCTTTCGCTAAAGTGTCTTTTGAGATTAAGGCAACTAAGAATATTATAGTCATGATTAGTTTTAAATCGTTTGGATTCACACCTATGTTCAGTGCCAAAGATAAACAAGCTTTATAGATAATTGAACCCAATAACACCATTGTAGTTGCATGAATGAATTTGATTTTACCGAATATGGAGATACCTATAATTACAGAAGCAAGCCCCATAACCATCATACCAGTTCCCATTGTAACATCAAAATATCTTTGTTGCTGTGCTAGGATACTTCCGCCTACTGCAGCAAGGCCATTACATATCATAAGGCCGATGATCTTCACATAGCCAGAGTTCTTAGCAAGAAGAGTTACCATAATAGGATTATCACCTGTAGCACGCAATAAAAGGCCGGACTTAGTTTTTAGATACCAGTCTAGCACTTTTTTAATAATAATTGTACTGATCAATATAATAATCAGGGTGGAATATATTTTTAAACCATCAGGAATAAGATTAGCAATTCCACTATTAAAGATTCTTGTTTCATTCGTAATTGGAACACTTGATTTTCCTGCTATTCTTAAGTTAATAGAATAAAGTGCGGTCATAGTTAAGATTCCTGACAAGAGATCTTTTATCTTAAATACAACGTGAAATATTCCAGTAATCATTCCTGCAAAAGCACCGCCTAAAAAAGAGATTAGTATGGCAACCCACGGGTTTACACCACGAAGGATGAGTGCAACAGTGATGGCGGCACCTAATGGGAAGGTGCCGTCAACTGATAAATCAGGATAATCAAGTATCTCATAAGTAATGTAGATTCCTAGAGCAAGGATTCCGTAGATAAGACCTTGTTCAGTAATGCCTTTAAAGAGTGATATAAATACGTCCATAATAAACCTCTCTTGTTATTCTGCAGATGGTTCTAAATAAGTTACAGTTTCTTCGTATTCTTTTGGAACAGATAAATTAAATGACTCTAAAGCTTGCTTATTTGCTACAGGTAAAGATTCAGAGATTACTTGAACTGGCATTGTTTTAATGTCTGCACCGTTTAATACATCTGCTGCCATTTTACCAGTTGCTTTACCAAGTTCAAAATAGTTAATGTTTTGAGCCGCTACACATCCTTTTTTAACTTGTTCTTCTTCAGAACCAAAGACAGGTATACCAGCTTCATTTGCCTTGCTTAATACAGTATCTAGATTATTTACAACATTGTTATCAGTAAAGTTATTGATTACATCAACCTTAGGTAATAGAGTATCTACTGCTAAAGGAATATCAGAAGAAGTATTCACACCAATTGCTTCAATTGTAAACCCATATTTAGGTGCTAACTCTTCAAATGCTTTTAAGTGAGTTACGGAGTTAACTTCGCTGGTGGTGTATAGAATTCCGATTGTTTTTGCTTCAGGCATAAATTCTCTTATCATGGCCATCTGAGGTTCTAGTGGAAGAGCATCTGATGTTCCAGTACTATTCGTACCTGGTTCTTCCAGAGAAAGAACTAACTCAGCAGCAACTGGATCGGATACAGCAGTAAAGATAACTGGAATATCAGTATCAATAGCTGCATTATAGGCTGCCATAGCAGTAGGAGTAGCTATTCCTGCAATTAAATCATAGTTTTTAGATACAAAAGTTTCTGCAATCATACCTGCATTGGCAATTTCCCCACTAGCATTTTGATAGTCGAAGGTAACATTTTCACCTTCCACAAAACCTTCTTCTGCAAGCCCTGCAATAAATCCTTCACGACAATTATCTAAGGAACCATGGGGTGCAATTTGAGAAATACCAATAGTATACATGTCTTTTTTGGTATCAGTATTGGTATCAGTACCTTTAGAACCACAACCAGTTATAACAGTAAGTGTTAAAATAGTAGCTAAGATTAGTTTGAATGCTTTTGATAATTTTTTCATAATAATTCCTCCCTGTTTCAATTCATATAATAGTAGTATTATAAGGAATTAGATAATAAAAAAACTCCTATTCCTTAATAAAATAATAAGGGACAAGAGTTAAAATCCTGCGGTACCACCCAAATTGACGTATAAACGTCCACCTCTACTCATGCAAATCACATGATCTCATTGATAATGGGTTGAGTTCCCATCAGAGCCTACTAGTATTGTCTACTGTTCGGTCTGCCCTCAAAAGTCCATTCCATATAGCCTATACTGCGACACTCTCAGCCTATGTCACTCTCTGTAGGTTAGTTTCTATATGTACTCGTCTTAATCAACGGTTTAATAATTAAATTAAAATCATTTTAATAGTTTTTTAAACATTTGTCAAGATTGATTTTATAAGAATACACAAAAGAGTTGGAATATGTTATAATAATTAGATGCACTAAAAATAAAACAAATGGTAAGTACTAGAAATATATCGTTAAAGGAGTGGTGGATATGATTCGATTATCCAGATCATCCATAAGGAAACTTGCAATTAGTGATACTGTGTATGCAAGAGGATTGCGTTATTATAATAATAAGGCTGTAATTAATGTATCATGGTCTAACCAGAACAAACAATATTATGCTTTAATTCAAGGACAGGTTCAATACAATGTTACTATTGATGAATTAGAAGATGGTAATTTTGATTATCATTGTAATTGTCCTGCCAGTGTAAAATATCAAGGTGCATGTAAACACACAATTGCGACCTTGTTATTTATATATAATTATAATCAGAAAAAATCTGCACCAGTACCAGAGAATCCAGAAGAGAAACGGATATTCGATATTCTTCAATATTTTAGTAAAGAAGATTCATTACCCCAATCAGGGGAAGTTTTTCATATTAAATTGACGATTCAGATTCCTAATCTTATAAAGAAACAGATAGGAAGAGCTTATATATCTATTCATGTAGGAAATGAAAGATTATATAAAGTGCAGAGTATAAAAAAGTTCTTAAATGATTATTCCCAAGGACAAAATATTACATTGGGTAAGAATTTTCATTATATCTTTGGTGAAAGCAGATTTGATAAAATATCTCAGAATATTCTAGACTATATTTTGGAGATCTATGAGGTACAAGAAGCACTTGGAAAAGTATATTATTCTAATCTATTTACAAAATCCCAAATGATATTTACACAACGGATGCTTTTGAAAATATTATCTTTAACGAAAGGTGGTAAGTTTTCATTAGAGCTTCACGAGAAGATGATAGAAGATGTGGCCTTTGAATTAGGCAATCCTAATATTCAATATGATATTAACGTTGATGAGGATGGAATTAGCCTAGACTATCAAGGCAAGGATAATATAGTTCCGGTTACAGAGAATGGGGAACTTCTCTATTCTAATGGTATTCTGTATGCACCAAGTAAAAGTTTTGTAAGAAATTATGTTCCTTTTTATAATAATCTAGGTAAAAATAAAGACCCATTATTATTTAAAGGTAAGTATAAGGAAACGTTTCTTCAAAAAGTACTGCCTAAATTAAGTGAAACTATGAATATCGTTATTCCTAAAAACTTGGAAAGTAAATATATTGTAGATAATTTGAGAGTAAAAATCTATCTTGAACTTTATAAATTAGCCATTCAAGCTAATATTATCTTTGCATATGGAGAGTACGAGTTTAACCCTTTAGAGGAACATGATAATCAAGATGTTATTATTGTGCGCCAAACAGAGAAGGAGAATCAGGTATATGATGCGTTAGAACAGCTATACTTCGAACCATCTAAGGGGCGCTACCAGTTAAAAGACGACAATAGTATCTATGAATTTTTATCAGGAGGCGTGAGAGACCTGGCTGATAATTATGAAGTCTATTATTCGGAAGACTTTACGAATCTTAAGATACAAAAGCCAGGTCTAGTAAGTACAAGCCTGCGTGTGAAGTCAGATGTAGATCTGTTAGAATTAAGTTTTGATTACGATAATATTCCAAAAGAGGAATTAAAGGATCTATTTCAATCAATTCGTTTAAAGAAGAAATATGTTCGTCTAAAAGATGGTAATTTTATAACAATTGATGATAAAGATGTAAATAGAATCGTAGATATTATGGAGCATCTAAATCTTACAAGCAAGGATATGAAGGATAGTGATATTCTTATACCTAAAAATGCGGCTATGTATGTAGACTCTTACCTAGCAGAGATAGAGGATATGGAGATTCGTAAATCAGAGGAATTTCAGGAATATGTGGATTCAATTATTAATTTAAAAGAAACTACTATTACCGTTCCTAAGGATATACAGGCTGAATTAAGACCATATCAAGTAACAGGATATCGGTGGTTAAGAACATTAGCAGAAAATAATTTGGGTGGAATACTTGCAGATGATATGGGGCTAGGAAAGACTTTACAAGCCATTGTATATATTGCTTCTTATGTATCAGAGGGGGTGGGACAACCAATGCTTATAGTGTGTCCTTCTTCTTTGATCTATAATTGGGAAGCAGAAATCAACCGCTTTGCTCCAAATCTTTTAGCTACAGTTATATCTGGTAGTCCAGAAGATAGGCACAAAAGAATTATTGAGTATAAGGATTATAATGTTTTAATCACTTCTTATCCGTTAATTAGACGAGATATTGAAGAATATGAAAAGATTCAATTTCATACTATTTTTATAGATGAAGCCCAGTTTATTAAGAATCCTAATTCATTAAATTCAAAGTCTATAAAGAGACTGTTGGGAAAACATCGTTTCGCCCTTACAGGTACTCCAATTGAGAATTCTTTATCAGAGCTTTGGTCAATATTTGATTATATTATGCCTTATTATCTATTAAGTTATGGCAAATTCCAGAAACGCTATGAGAAACCTATTCTAAAAGAAGATACAGAGGTTTTGCAAGATTTAGGTAAAAGAATTCATCCATTTTTATTACGAAGAATGAAGACGGATGTATTAACAGAATTGCCTGAGAAGGTTGAAACAATTATGGTTACAGAGCTTTCACCAAAGCAAAGAAAATTATATATGGCTTATCTTCAAGAGATTAAGGAAAGTTTACAAGAAACAGATATGGAGGATTATGTGAAGAAGAATAGCTTTCAGATTCTATCTGTTCTAACTAGGCTAAGGCAAATCTGCTGCCATCCAAGTACCTTTATAAATAATTATAAGGGTGGCAGTGGTAAGTTAGAGTTGCTTATGGATATTCTCCCTGATGCCATTAAGAATGGGCATAGAATTCTAATCTTTTCCCAATTTACTTCAATGCTACAGATTATAGAAGAAGAGTTGAAAGCACATGAGATTTCATATTTTTATCTAGAGGGATCAACGCCTCTAGAGACAAGAAATGAATATGTGAATCGTTTTAATGATGGAGAGGGCAGCGTCTTTTTAATCTCATTAAAAGCGGGTGGTACGGGACTAAATCTTACTGGAGCGGATACGGTAATTCATTATGATCCATGGTGGAATCC
>CAZAKD010000098.1:0-6612 GCA_964485435.1 uncultured Lachnospiraceae bacterium | reverse complement strand
TACAAAGGATTCAGCAGTTTCCGGATCTACCGTTTTTATCAGACTAGCATTTTGTATTGCTGTAACATCTGGAAGAATCTCAGTACCATCTACAAGTATAGTTTCAAAACCTGGTGCCACAACTTTGACTACATAATTGGAATAGGGTTGTTCTACAGATGGCTCCATACTGTATTCTATAGGTGGACTTGGTAATTCTATTACACCTGTTTGGCCCACGGAATTGGTAGTGGATGTTTCTAAAATCGCATCAGGGTTATCTGTATAGGAGATACTAACAGTGGCACCTTCAATTGGACGAAAGCCAATCTCTGTAGTAACATTTACACGCATCTTGCCAAAAGACTGAGTGCTTAATTGGGCAGGATAAATGATATCTTTAATCATAAAACCTCTTTTCGATAACAGTATTTTCTTATAATAACATATGTATTCGAAGCAAATAAGTGATATAATTTATAAAAAAGAACGCTAAATAGCGTTCTTCTTTACTTCTTTAAAGGTTGATGCAATTGCTGGAACACATAGAATTGCAATAGTTGCAATTAGTTCTGGTAAAATATAAGTTGCATTATAGGTAATAGAAAAAGTAAGTCCCTCTAATGCATGATCACTGAAGTATACGTATCCTGATATCACATGAAATATGTATCTTCCTATTATTCCAATCATACAACCTATCATAAGCCCATATTTTTTCTTATAGAAAAATCCAGATAAACCCAATGCACCAAAAGCCAGTGGATAATCTAATAAGAGCTGAAGAGGATGATATATATATGGCTCAACAATTAATTGAAGTATTCCATAAGCAATACCTGCAATAATTCCGATTCGAGGGCCATATAGATACCCAATGTAGCAGATAAAAAACATACTAAAGAAAGTAATGGAGCCTCCCAAAGGTAGAGAACCAAATTTAATAAAAGAAGTAACCATCGCCATTGCCATTGCCATAGATGCATTTACTAATTGCTTTGTATTCATTCTGCGTTCTTCATTCTTGAATGATAGGGATACTACTACAAGTAGCAAGGCAAATAGTATGACTAAGGCAGCATAGCCACCAGGTTGCAAGATATACTTTTGATTTTCCTCAGAGTATATTGCGAAAAATTGAAATAGATTTTGTAACATAAAAAATCCTCCTTTGATTTTTACATAGGAGGGCCGTTAAGCTTGCTTCCTTACGCCGGTTTTAACCGGATCAAGTTATGAGGGTTGTGATAGTTTCAATCACATCTCAGCCGTTGGCTCCCCTAGCAATTAATTTGCTATATTAAGTTCATATATGAATATAACAAGATTGCATGTAATTGTCAATGATATAAAATAATGAATTTAAAGTCTAAATATACAAAATAATGTATTTATAGTGCGATATGCCCATATTTTATGTTGAATAATGGCGATTAATCAATTGAAAAGCATATGCCTTGATGATATAATAGAATGACATACATGATTATTTGTACATAATTGATGGATAACAGGGGGACACCAATGGTACAGTTGAGAGAGTTTTTCGATGACAGTTTCGCAGGAAAAAAAGTACATGCCTTTTTTGAATATAATTATGATAAAGAAGTGTATATATTTTATTATAATAAAAAACAAATAAAGATAGAAAAAAATAAGATAAACCAGTATATCTTTGAAATACAAGATGTGATAGAAGAGGATAAGAATCTTTTGCTAGATTTCTTTCTAATGAAATTAGATGGAGAATTGGATTATAGAATATATGACAAATCAAAGAATATAAGATATTATAAAGCATCTTCTATGTTTATTAAGGATGAAGATGGACGTTCAGTTCATTGGATTGGATGTACTCATAATGTAGAGCAGAACTCAGAGCTTTCTTTCATACAAAGGGAGAATAAAAAACATAAGCTATCCCTTGATTCATTAACCAAACTTTATAATAAAGATTCTATTAAGTTAATGATTACAAAGCATTTGGCAGAACATGGAACTTCTTATAACAATGCTTTAATTATAATTGATATTGATAATTTTAAAAGTATTAATGAGAATTTAGGTCGTTTATTTGGAGATGCTGTATTACAGAACGTTGGTGATCAATTAAAGAAACATTTCTATGGAAATAGCTATATTGGGCGCATTGGTGGAGATGAGTATTTAATATTTATGAAAGACATTCACAGTCATGAAGAATTTGAGAATGCCGCTAAAGTAATATCCAGGATATTTAGAGATACTTATATTGGTGAGAACCCTGATAATGTAATTTCTTGCAGTATTGGTGGCGCAATATCCCCACTCAACGGAAGTACATATGAAGAACTATTTGATAATGCTGACAGGGCACTACATATGGTGAAAAAACAAGGTAAGAATGATTATATACTCTATAATTATGATAGAGATGATACATATATTAAGGATACAGGGAATCGTAACTTTTATCATGTAAATGAAACAGATTCCTTCTATTACACTGATGTGGATAAATAAATTGTTAATTTTGCTCATGATATTTTAGCCAGTACGAAAGATACTAACAGTGGCATATATATGCTCTTAGATCAGTTAGGTAAGTACTTTGAAGCATGTGCTGTTGCTATATTGGAGGTTGGCGACTGTTCTAATATGTTAGATCTTACTTATCTGTGGAATTACGATAATATTAAGACGAATGATAAAAAACTGACGAATATAAGAGAAAGACGATTTGTTTATGAGAAACAGATGTTTAATAATAAAGGGATTTTATTATTAAATTATAGTGACATTATGGCAGATGAAGAATTAAAAAATCATGAGGTAATTAAAGCAAACGGAGTTAAAAGCTTACTTGGGTCAGCGCTTTATGATGAAGGAATATTCGCCGGCAGTATTTGTGTTTCTTGTTTTAATGAAAAGAAGGAATGGACAAAGGAAGAAGGCGAAACCTTAGCTTCAATTGCCAATATTTTATCTGGTTATTTATTTAAATTAAGAGCGTCTCAGAAGTTTAATGAACGATTAGAGCAATTGAGAAACTTTGATGAGCTTACAGGTTTATCAAGTTTCCATAAGTTTAAATTAGACGTAGAAGAATATATATATCAATACCCTAACAATAATTATGCGATCATTTGTTCTGATATAAGTAATTTTAGATATATTAATGATGTTTTAAGCTATAAAAAAGGTGATAAGATTCTATGTGATTATGCAGATGCTCTTATGGGCTTCATAGGAAATGGTGAAACAGTCTCAAGAACCACAGCAGATAAATTCATGTCTTTACTAATATGTGAAGATGTTGAATCATTAATAAAAAGAGTAGAAGATTTTAATGCTGAATTCTCACGTCAACAAAGAGAGAAAGAATATAAGGCAAATATTATTATTATTGCAGGAGCTTCCATTGTTGAAGGTGGTAAGGACGTAATGGCAGCTATTGATAATGCAAATATTGCCAGAAAAAGCATAAAGAATAAATCTAAAACGATATGTAAATTTTATGAGAAGAGGATGTCTGAGAAGATAAATAGAGAGATTGAAATTGCAAACTCTATGGAATATGCATTAGAGAATAATGAGTTTACAATATTCCTACAACCAAAAGTGAATGTCATTGATAATGAATTGGTTGGTGCTGAGGCATTAGTACGCTGGATCAAACCTGATGGTAAAGTAATTACTCCTGATGAGTTTATTCCTCAATTTGAAAGTAATGGGTTCATTATTAATGTGGACTTTTATGTATATGAGCTAACCTGTAAAACCATACGTCAATGGATCGATGAAGGTTTAAAAGTATTTCCAATATCAGTTAATGTATCTAGGGTTCATCTAAAAGATGATGATTTTGTTGAAGACTTTGATCAACTTGTTAAAAAGTACGATATTCCTCCAAATTTGATTGAACTGGAGTTAACTGAAACAATATTCTTAGACCAAACGGAGAGAGCATTATCTGCATTGAAGGAATTCAGAAAGTTGGGTTATAGTGTATCCATTGATGATTTTGGAGCAGGATATTCATCTTTGAATCTTCTAAAGGATATGCAAACAGATGTACTTAAAATTGATAGAGAGTTTTTCCGCCAAGGAGAACTTCTTCAAGAAGAGAAGATTATTGTCTCTACAATTATTAATATGGCAAAACAATTGAATATGAAAGTTTTATCAGAAGGAATTGAAACAGAGAAGCAATCAGAATTCTTAAAAGAGATCTCATGTGATATGGCACAGGGCTACTTTTATTCAAAACCAATGCCTATAGAACAGTTTAAGAATTTGATAATAAAGCTTAATCATAATGAATAATAGATTGATATTTTATTAAGAAAAGCTATCTATCCTAGCAACAATATATGTGTTGCTAGGATAGATAGCTTTTTATATAGAAGACAAGCTAGGTATTATATATCACTAGGTATAAGCTGTTGCAAAAAGTATTCCATTGCACCGGAGAGTGGAATATTGTTGTCATATGCTGCAACCAATGTTCTTGTAGGAAGTTCTTCTTTTATCTCTAGTACAATCAGTTGCTCTGATTGATCACGAATACAAAAGTCTGGAATAAATGCAATTCCCAATCCAATTTTTGCAAGGTCTATTAGTAGATCATTACTACTTAATTCAATTGCAGGAACAAGATCTAAAGAATTCTGTAAGAATAGATTGTGTAAATACTCACTGGTTGTAGAATTTTTTTCAAGCATGAGAATCGGATATTTTAATAAATCGTCTAAAGATAATAATAGATTCTCTAATGGAAAATATTCTTTATTTACAATAAAAACATCTCGAAATGTTTTTAAACTATGAGTAGTCGTAACATTACTTAACTTTGAATTAGGTGTATTAACAATAATGAGATCAACTTCATTGTTTTCTAGTAATTCAATACATTGCAAAGAGGTACCATTGGTAACTTTAATATGGACGTTGGGATATTCCTGATGAAATTGTTGAAGATAAGGAACTAAAAAATATCTGCATATAGTATCACTGGCTCCTATTCTAAGTTGCCCACCACCTAGAACATTGGCTTCAAAGATCTGATTTTCTCCACGTGTAATAAGATTAATGGCTGGCTCAATATGTTTAAATAACATTTCACCTTCTTTGGTGAGTCGTACTTTTTTGGTGCTTCTAATAAAAAGAGTTTGATCAAGCCTTTTCTCCAGCACTTTTATTGATTGACTAACAGCAGACTGGGAAATGAATAATTCCTTTGATGCTTCAGAGAAACTAAGTGTTTTGGCAACCTTGTAAAAGACCTTGTATAATTCATAATTAATATCCATGTATTATCCTCCTAGTATGTGCTTCTAAATCAATGAGACACTATAAGTAATGCTAATGAATAAATAGATAATACCATAAAAGGGTAAAAGATACAAGAACTAATATTTTAACAAGGTAACACACTAAAGAAAGGGTGTGTAGATTGTGTGAATTTCTAGTATAAACTTGACTTATAAGTAAAAACGATTAAAATATTAATTATGGCGATAAGAATGGTCCTGGATAAAAAAGAAAATGTGATGGTTCATCGTTAACAAAACATATATTGGAGGAAACAAAGTGAAAAAATTTAAGAAATTGTCAAAGCTATTGATATCTATGTTAATACTTAGCATAGTAGTGTTTACAGGGTGTGGGAAAAAAGATGGAAGTAAAGATTTAGTGGTTTCTGTAGGAGATACAAAAGTATATATGGATGAAATGATGTTTTATATCTATATGACAGAGACTCAGTTAAATCAAATTGATCAAATGTACCAAGCATATATGGGAACGAGCTATTGGGATCAAGAATACTCTGAAGGTGTTACAGTAAGGGAATATAGTAAAACTTCAACTATGGATATGGCTGTACAGTATGAGATTCTTTATGCCGAAGCAATTAAAGCTGGAAATGAATTGTCAGATGAAGATAAGGCTGCTTCAAAAGAAAGTATTGGCCAGATCATGAGTTCACTTAGTGAAGCTCAATTAGAGAAAACAGGTCTTACTGAAGAAATTGTTACTAAGGTTTGGAATAAAACTGCAATTTCTTATAATTATACGAATAATTTAATTGAAGGTTTTGATATCGATGATGAAAAAATTAGAGCAGGTATTAATAAAAGTGATTACAAACAATATGATACACAATCTCTATTTATCTCAACAATGAAGTATGATGAAGAAGGAAAATCTTCAGAAATGACAGATAAAGAAAAATCAGAAGCAAAGAATAAGATAGAGGCCCTCCTTGATAAAGCAAAAGCTGGAGACGATTTTTCAACTCTTGTAACTGACAATGAAGATGTTACTTCCACAGATAGAAGTTTTTTAGTAAATGATGAAAGTACTTCAGAGGAATATAAAGAAGCTGCAATGAAGCTGAAAAATAACCAAGTCTCAGAGGTCTTAGAGATGGAAGACGGATATTATATTATCAAAATGGTTGAAGATGATTCAGATGAAAGTTATGAAGCAGCAGTAAGTGAAGCAATTAAACAAGAAGAAAATACTCGTTTCCAAGTAGCATATGAAGAGTTAAAGAAAAACTACGAAATCAAAATTAATAATGATGTATGGGATGAACTTGAATTCGGAAATATTACTACTGCTCCAGTAGAAGAGCCAGTAGAAGAGCCA
>CAZAKD010000097.1:0-6744 GCA_964485435.1 uncultured Lachnospiraceae bacterium | reverse complement strand
GGAGAAAAATCATGGCAAATACTCTTAAAATTACTTTGGTGAAATCTACAATCGGTGCAATTCCAAAGCATAAAAAGACTGTTGAAGCAATGGGTCTTCGTAAATTAAACAAGACTGTTGAAATGCCAGACAACGATGCAATAAGAGGTATGATTAACCAAGTAAGACATTTAGTAAAAGTTGAAGAAGTATAAAAAACATATAGTTAGGAGGTGCACAGAATGAATTTATCAGATTTAAGACCAGCTGATGGTTCCAAACAAAGCGACAATTTTAGAAGAGGTCGTGGACATGGTTCAGGAAATGGTAAAACTGCAGGTAAAGGTCATAAAGGGCAAAAAGCACGTTCAGGTGCTCCAAGACCAGGTTTTGAAGGTGGACAAATGCCTTTATATAGAAGAATTCCAAAAAGAGGATTCACGAACAGAAATACAAAAGTGATCGTAGGAATTAATGTAGATATGTTGAATCGTTTTGAAGATGGAGCTGTTGTTACAGTTGAATCATTAATCGAATCAGGTATCGTTAAGAATCCTAAAGATGGAGTTAAAATTCTTGGAAATGGAGAACTTACTAAGAAGCTTGATGTTAAAGTAGATGCATTTAGTGCAAATGCTGTAGAAAAAATCAAAGCTCTTGGTGGAAATGCTGAGGTGATCTAGAATGCTGAAAACGCTTCGAAATGCTTTTAAAATTAAAGATATTAGAAAAAAAATATTATATACTTTTTTAGCACTAATCGTAGTAAGAATCGGTTCACAAATCCCTGTTCCTGGAGTAGATAGAGAATATTTCAAGCAGTTCTTTGCTATGCAATCTTCTCTTAGTTTCTTTGATGCATTGACTGGTGGTTCTTTTACCACCATGTCAATCTTTGCTCTGAATATATCACCATATATTACTTCATCCATCATTATGCAGCTTTTAACAATTGCAATACCTAAGTTAGAAGAGATTCAAAAAGATGGTGAAGATGGAAGAAGAAAGATAGCCGAATACACACGTTACGTTACGGTTGCATTAGCAATTATCGAAGGTTTAGCAATGGCAATCGGATTTGGTAATCAAGGCCTTTTAGTAGATGGAGTTACATTTACTAGTGTTGCAGTTACAGTAACTGTATTAACAGCTGGTTCTGCATTCCTAATGTGGTTAGGTGAGAACATCACTGATAAGGGAGTAGGTAATGGTATCTCTATTATCTTGATGATTAATATCCTTTCAAGATTACCACAAGATCTAGTTGGATTATATAAGCAATTTATTCAACCATCAGGTTTTTTTAAAGCACTTTTTGCTGCAGTAATTATTGTATTAGTTATTGTTGCTATGGTTGTATTTATTATAATTCTTCAAGATGCTCAGAGAAAGATTCCTGTTCAATATGCAAAGAAGGTTCAAGGCCGCAAAATGGTTGGTGGACAATCTTCACATATTCCGTTAAAAGTAAATACTGCAGGTGTTATACCGGTAATATTTGCATCCTCTATTATGCAATTTCCTATTATTATAGCTAGTTTTGTGGGTAAAGGTACTGGAGATGGAATTGGCTCTAAGTTATTGAAAGTATTAAACCAAGGTGAATGGATGGATATATCAAGTATTCATGAATTTAAATACACTGTAGGTTTATTACTCTATATTGTACTTATAATATTCTTCGCTTATTTCTATACTTCAGTTACATTTAATCCAATTGAAGTATCTAATAATATGAAGAAACAGGGTGGATTTATTCCTGGAATTCGTCCAGGAAGACCTACAACTGAGTACCTTACTAAGGTATTAAATAACATAATTTTTATTGGAGCAGCAGGTCTGACAGTTGTTGCAGTTGTGCCAATTATTTTCTCTGGTATTTTTAATGCCAGTGTGTCATTTAGTGGAACATCTTTAATCATTATCGTAGGTGTTGTACTTGAGACAATGAAACAAATTGAGTCACAAATGTTAGTAAGACATTATAAGGGCTTCCTTAACAATTAGTAAGTAAAGCTGTAGCTTGATATCTATAGATTTCAAGTACTACAGCTTTTGCTAAAAACATGTTTTTATCATAACGATTTCATAGTAGGAGGTTACAATGAAGATTATTATGTTAGGTGCTCCGGGAGCAGGCAAAGGAACACAAGCAAAAAGAATAGCAGCTAAGTACAATATACCTCATATTTCAACTGGCGATATTTTTAGAGCCAATATTAAAAATGGAACTGAATTAGGGAAAAAAGCAAAAACATATATGGATCAAGGTTTGTTGGTTCCAGATGAATTGGTAGTTGACTTGGTAATAGATCGAGTAAAAGACAATGACTGTACCAATGGATATGTATTAGATGGATTTCCACGTACAATTCCTCAAGCAAAAGCACTTGATGAAGCTTTAACTAGAATTAATGAAAAGATGGACTTTGCAGTGAATGTAGAGGTACCAGATGAGAATATCGTTAGTAGAATGTCTGGAAGAAGAGCATGTGTAGCTTGTGGAGCAACTTATCATCTTGTATATATTCCAACTAAAGTAGAAGGAATATGTGATGTATGTGGCGAGAAGTTAATATTAAGGGATGATGATCAACCTGAGACAGTTAAAAAACGTCTTAATATATATCATGATCAAACTCAACCATTAATTGATTACTACACAGAACAAGGAATACTCCTTGAAGTTGATGGAACTGTTGATATGGAAGAAGTATTTGCACAAATCACAAAAGGTTTAGGTGAATAATACATGGCAGTAACGATAAAATCCAATCGAGAGATTCAGTTGATGCGTGAAGCAGGTAGGATATTAGCTCTTGTGCATGAAGAGTTATCTAATTATGTTAGACCTGGAATATCTACGCTTGAGATTGATAAAAAGTGTGAAGAAATTATCCGAAGTTATAACTGTATTCCATCCTTTCTAAACTATAATGGATATCCGGCTTCTGTCTGTGTGTCAGTGAATGACCAAGTGGTACATGGAATACCAAGGGCAGATCGTATCATTCAAGAAGGAGATATTGTTAGTCTTGACACAGGTGTAATATATGAAGGATATCAATCTGATGCGGCAAGAACCTTACCGGTTGGAGAGATTAGTAATGAAGCAAAGAGATTGATTAAAGTAACAGAAGAGAGCTTTTTTGCAGGAATAGAATTTGCAAAAGAAGGTAATCATCTAAATGACATATCTACAGCAATACAGGAGCATGTAGAAAAAGCTGGGTTTTCAGTAGTTCGAGACCTAGTAGGTCATGGTATTGGAACACATCTGCACGAAGAACCTGAGATACCTAATTTTAGACAAAAAAGAAGAGGTCTTAAACTTCAAGCCGGAATGACACTTGCAATTGAACCCATGGTCAATGTAGGTCGCTATGATGTTGAGTGGCTAGATGATGATTGGACAGTAGTAACTGAAGACGGTTCGTTATCTGCACATTATGAGAACACAATATTAATAACCGAGGACGGTCCTGAGATATTATCTCTAAGAGCTAATTAAAGGACAATAAAAGGAGAACATAATGTCAGAGTATGAATTTGGGAGATTTGTTATATCAAAAGCAGGTCATGATAAAAACAATATATATATCATAATGAAAGAAGATTTAGAATACGTATATCTAGTGGATGGTGCTATTAAGACAATAGACAATTCTAAAAGAAAAAACAAAAAACACATAAAGACTATTTATTATGTAGACGATAATCTCATTATGAAATATAAGAGTAACCAGACAATAAGTAACGAAGATATTAAAAGAGCAATTAAAATATATAAAACCAAAGGCGAAGTTTAGGAGGAAATAATATGTCAAAAACAGATGTTGTTGAGATCGAAGGTATTGTAATTGAAAAATTACCGAATGCAATGTTTCAAGTAGAACTTGAAAATGGACACAAAGTATTAGCCCATATTAGTGGTAAATTACGTATGAATTATATTCGTATCTTACCTGGTGATAAGGTGACTTTAGAGTTGTCTCCATATGATTTAACAAAGGGAAGAATTATTTGGCGTGATAAATAAAATTATCACCTTAAATATATAAATTTTAGAAAAAGTTTTGCTTGCTATTCACTATTTAAAGTGATATAATTTGAAGCGAACTTTGTTGAAAGGAGCGATTTCTGTGAAAGTCAGATCATCAGTAAAACCTATTTGCGAAAAATGCAAAGTAATCAAAAGAAAAGGAAGCGTTAGAGTAATCTGCGAGAATCCTAAACACAAACAAAGACAAGGCTGATTATAATAATATATGTCTTGCTTTCTGTGTTATGATCGCTATATGCGATTGTGATATTGTGGGTAACAAGCTTGTTCTCTAAGGGTCCAATACATAGATCTGGAGAGAGGTATGTTAACTCATGATTTAAAGCGGCTGAGTAATGAGACGCTCGGAAGAGTTGTTCATTACAATATTTTAAAATATAACAATAACAACCAGGGTTGGATGTAAAGAGTATACATTTCACCGTGCTGTTTTTTCGTTTATTAAGCAAATAAAAGCTAATATTCTAATAAATAATAGTGCGATACTTGATATATCTGAACTAAAAAATCAACGGAGGTGTAATACGCACATGGCTCGTATCAGTGGTGTAGATTTACCAAGAGAAAAACGTGTAGAAATAGGTCTTACTTATATCTATGGTATAGGTAGAGTAAGCGCAACTCGCATTCTAGAAAAAGCAAATGTTAATCTTGACACTCGTGTTAGAGATTTAACTGATGATGAAGTATCTAGAATTCGTGATGTTATCGATGAATCACAAACAGTTGAAGGTGATTTACGTAGAGAAATAGCTCTTAATATTAAGAGATTACAAGAAATCGGATGTTATAGAGGAATCCGTCATAGAAAAGGTCTACCAGTTCGTGGTCAAAAGACTAAGACTAATGCAAGAACTAGAAAAGGTCCAAAGAGAACAGTAGCGAATAAGAAGAAGTAAAAAAATCCAATTAGGAGGGTTTGTTTCATGGCTAAGAATATAGCAAAAAAAGTGACTAAAAAACGTGTTAAGAAGAACGTTGATCGTGGACAAGCACATATTCAGTCATCTTTTAACAATACAATTGTTACGCTAACAGATGCACAAGGTAATGCACTTTCATGGGCAAGTGCTGGTGGACTAGGATTTAGAGGTTCTAGAAAATCTACACCTTATGCTGCACAGATGGCGGCAGAGACTGCAGCAAAAGCAGCATTAATTCATGGTTTAAAATCAGTAGATGTTATGGTAAAAGGTCCAGGTTCAGGTAGAGAAGCAGCTATTCGTGCACTTCAAGCTTGTGGAATTGAAGTAACTAGTATTATGGACGTTACACCAGTACCACATAATGGATGTAGACCACCAAAACGTAGAAGAGTTTAATTCAGAAAATTAGGAGGTAATAGAATGGCTAGAGATATGAGCCCTGTATTGAAAAGATGTAGATCACTTGGTCTTGACCCAATATTTATGGGCATTGATAAAAAGTCTAATAGAACGCTTGCAAGAGCTGGTAAAAAACAAAGTGAATACGGACTTCAATTAAGGGAAAAACAAAAAGCTAAATTTATATACGGTGTTTTAGAAAAACCATTTAGAAATAACTTTGCTAAGGCTAAAAAGATGAAGTATGGTACTGCTGGTGAAAACCTTTTAATCATCCTTGAATTAAGACTTGACAATATTATCTATAGACTAGGTTGGGCTAGAACAAGAAAAGAAGCTAGACAAATAGTTGATCATAAGCACGTATTAGTAAATGGAAAACGCGTTAATATTCCATCATACCAAGTAAGTGTTGGTGATGTTATTGAGATTAAAGAAAAACATAAGAGTGCTCAAAGATATAAAGATATTCTAGAAGTAACAAGTTCTAGACTTGTTCCAGCATGGTTAGATTCTAATCTAGAAACTTTATCTGGTACAGTAAAAGAAATTCCTTCAAGAGACCAAATAGATGTTCCAGTAAATGAGATGCTTATCGTCGAGTTGTATTCTAAATAATAATTTTAAGGTAGAGAATATTATACTATTTACAGTAAGAATTATTATTGTTTACCCTCAATAAATGATAACCCAGAAGGAGGGTCCTATAGTGTTTGATTTTGAAAAACCAAAAATAGAGATTGCGGAGATTTCTGAAGATAAAAAATATGGTCGTTTTGTAGTAGAACCTCTTGAAAGAGGATATGGTACGACTTTGGGTAATTCCTTGAGAAGAATTATGCTTTCCTCATTACCAGGTGCTGCTGTAAGCCATGTTAAGATTGACGGCGTTGTTCATGAGTTTAGCGCTATTCCAGGCGTAAAAGAAGACGTTACAGAGATTATTATGAACATCAAGAGTTTAGCAATCAAGAATACTAGCGAAACGAATGAGCCAAAAACTGCGTATATCGAGTTTGAAGGTGAAGGAGTAGTTACAGCTGCTGATATCCAGGCAGATCCAGATATCGAGATTCTTAACAAGGACTTAGTAATAGCTACACTTAGTGGTGGTAACAATAGCAAGTTATATATGGAGCTAACCATTACTAAAGGTAGGGGATATATTAGTGCTGATAAGAATAAGAATGACGAATTACCAATTGGTGTTATCCCAATTGATTCAATCTATACACCAGTAGAACGTGTAAATCTATCCGTTCAGAATACACGTGTAGGTCAAATTACAGATTTTGATAAGTTAACTTTAGATGTATTTACCAATGGTACCTTAGTGCCTGACGAAGCAGTTAGTTTAGCTGCCAAAGTACTAAGTGA
>CAZAKD010000096.1:1403-6827 GCA_964485435.1 uncultured Lachnospiraceae bacterium | reverse complement strand
CCATGTAATCATAAACATCCGGCTTGTACTTACGTATTCTCTCAGCAACGGCTTCATTAATGTTACGCATCGCATAATCTTGATTTGACTCCGCTCCTGTTATACTTTGATCTCTCTCAAACATAAACATTCCAAAGGTTTGATAACCACCGTCAAGTATTAATGCTGGTAATGAGTCAAAAATACTCTTTCCTTCTATATCTTGTCCATTATCATCTGTTACCTCATTAATTAACGCCGAAACAGTCTGACTGTTAAACATACATTCCTTAATAGGCAGTTTTATTTCAATCGGCTCAGAGCTTCCTATCGTTAGCGTAAACACACTGCTTTTTTCTATTAAGTAATTTCTCATAACTGGAACTAATTCTTCTAAGAATTGGTGTGGAAGTGCAATGCCTACTACAATCTCCCAGTCTCCTATCTCACTTAAACGAAAAACCTCTCCCGCACTACCATTCCTTGTATATTTCTCATATTCAGATAGAGCATACCCAATAAAAGCATTCAAGCCAATAGCATTTTTTTAATATATAATTCAAATTTCATCATATATTTTTAAAAAAATGCTTACTCTATCCTCAACCTTCCATTAAACAGGAACGATGACCTGAATAAATATTTCTGAGAAGGAGTTTTTGCACTCGTTGGCACTTAGGCTCTGTACTTTAGAGCCTTAGTACCACTACGAAGTGCAACTAAGCGAAAGCGTCTCCTTTCAGAAACATTTACTCAGGTCATCATTCCGTCACTAAGTCAAGTTCCATCACTAAGTCAAGTTCCGCCACTAAGTCAGTTTGTATAGTGATTTTGCCGAATTCGACTAAAATATTAAATATTTTCTAATATAGTCTATGTTTTTTTGTTAAAATAGTGTATATTATACTTATAGAATTTTCTCATAGTGAAAGGAGACATAAAATGTTTGGTCAATATTTCGGAGAATACCTCATGGAAAGTAATCTAATTACTAAATCCCAATTTGACGACATTGTCGAATATCAACAGTCTTTAAGAGTAAAGCTAGGAACTATCGCAGTTACTGAGAATCTATTAACTCAAAAACAAGCTGATGAAATTAATAGCCTACAAACAAAAATGGACAAAAGATTTGGTGATATTGCCGTTGGTCAAGGATATTTAACAGAATCACAAGTAGTACATTTATTAAATCAACAAGGGAATCCTTATCTACAATTCATACAAGCTCTTTTAGATAAAGCAAGCATGCCATTATCTGTTATCTCAGAGCACATTTTAGAATTTCAGAAGAAAAATGAGTTCACTAACGATGAGTTAGAGTCGATTAAGAGTGGGGATATAGATCGTATCATTCCTTTGTTTATATCTTCTGAAAACAACTATTGCAACCGTCATATTGGGTTAGCGCTACGTAATATCATTCGTTTTATAGATAATGAATTTTTAATCAAAAAGGGATATGCTGTTTCAGAATATTCATTCCATAATCTTGCAAGTCAATTTTTGGCAGGAGATCATAATATATTATTTGGATTTGCTGGAAAAGGTAATAACTTACTAACCATAGCTAATCCTTTTGCAAAAGAAGAATTTACCGGTATTGATGAAGATTCTTTTGATTCTGTATGTGAATTTATTAACTGTATTAATGGATTATTTGCTTCTCAATTAAGTGAAGAGGATGTTGATATTGACTTACTACCTCCTATCTCTTATGTAGGACAGAAGTTAGTTTCAAATGGTACCATATACATAGTTCCAATAGTAATTGATGGGAAAGAGATTGATTTACTATTGTCGATAGATACTGCAATTGACGTAGTGCCACAGTAAATATCTATAATATTTAATTGTATTTATTTACTGTTACTTTTTTATTACATTTTTATATAGGAGGATATTACCATGGCGAAAATACTCGTTATTGACGACTCAAGAACTTCTAGAAAAGTGCTTCGCAATATATTAGAAGAAAAAGGACATGAGATTATTGGTGAAGCTGTCAATGGTGAAGAAGGTTTCAAGCTGTTTAAAGAACTTCAACCAGATCTTGTGACTTTAGATATTACGATGCCAGTACTTGATGGAATTGAAGCTTTAGAGCTTATTATGGATTATAATAAAGAGGCTAAAGTTATCATGGTAACTGCTGCTGGACAAAAGAAAAAGATGGTAGAAGCACTGAAGTTTGGCGCATCTGAATTTATTTCTAAGCCTTTTGAACCAGAACAAATCATTACCATTATATCTAAGGTTCTACAATAGAATTATTAGAATATTATAAAAAGACGCTTTCTAGGATTTATCTAAGAAAGCGTCTTTCTACTATTATTTATCTTAATACTCTTCAGGAATAATGATTGCAGCAATAATGTATGCAATTACAGCTGACCCAGTAAATCCAAGTAACACAAATAGAATTCTTACAATGGTTGGATCCATATTGAAATATTCTCCAATACCACCACATACTCCACATATCATCTTATTTCTTCTAGATCTTAATAATTTCTTAGGTTCCATATTCAATTCCTCCTTATTCTTTTATCTGAATATTAATATTACCGACTCCACATTCAATATCAAATTCACTTGTTGCCAGATCATTGGTTCTTCTTGTAGAAGTTGTAAATGAATATTTCTCTTCATTAATTATAACATTTCCTATACCAGAATCAACATAATAATTATAATCTTCCTGATTCCCTGTCAATTCTAAGTCAACATTACCTACACCACATTTTATGCGATTATCTCCAATCAAAGAACCACCATCTATTTTAACAGAACCAACGCCACAGTCTATATCTGCATTACTTGCTTCAATTGTATCTACATCAATCTCGCCTGCTCCTACCACCATATCTGCACTTTCATAAGCATATAGTTTATCAATTAGTAATGTTCCTGCACCTACATCTAGGCTAATCTTATCTGCTCTTAACTGTTCCACAGCTATTTTTCCTGCACCGAGCTCAATATTAATTCTTTTTGCCCGAAAGTCCTTGGGAATAATGATGGTAATCTTATCTTTTTTATTATGAGACAATCCATTATTACCAATTGATATCCCAAATATACTGAAAGATATTCCTCTTTTACTTTCAATTGTCCAAGTTCCATTCATCTGACTACTTTTCATGTAACTTAGGTTATCTCTACTTGTATAGACCTTAAACTCATCCCCTTCTTTTATTGCTACTTCCCCGAAGTCAATATCTATATCTATCGAATGAGTATCTGAGTTTACATCAATGACACGTTCTTCACTCCCTGAATGAGTGCTTGAGGATATGTCTGAACGATGTATATCCCATCCTTTCCTATTAGAAATAGGGCCAAAACTAAGGCTATTGGTATTACCACCATTCATTAAACCGATCAAAGTTAGTATAATTCCAATTGCTATCATGGCAGCTGCTAGTTTTGCACATAACTTATAAAATGCTCTCATACACTTGCACCTCTTTTCTGAAATGGCTTTCTACATATGGTAACAATCCCATTAATCACAGTTGGGACTACCTTAGCAGAAAAGAATATAGTTATCATAGATCCTAAGGTACCTAATCCAAACAATACCAAGCCAACTCCACACATTAATATCCCATCAGAAGCAGCAATAAATAGTTGAATAACCCCTGCTATGAATAAAATGAGGCCAGCAAATAAAAAAGCAACTGATGTAACAACAATTGCTATAAATATGCCCAATGCCGCTCCTAATATTCCTACAATGATGCCAAATGCAGAAGCTATTAATGGGATACCAACAGGTATTGCAAATATTGCAAGTAAAATAATGAATGGAATATTCACCTTTTTATTATCTGATTTACTTTTTGGCTCATCAGATCTATACTGATAGTCTTTCCCTTTTTTATCATTATTTGACTTATCCTCATGATTTTCAACATTACCCTGAATGACCTCATATTGTTCTTCTTGAATTGATGTGTCTTTATAACCATGCTCAGTATATATAATATGATCTGCATTATCTTCAGATACATTATTTAGATTACCAGTAATGGTAGCTGCAACTTTCTCTGGTGAACCTAATTCTGCAATAACCTGTCCTATCTGGTCTGGCCCTGCATCTTCAAAATAATCTTCATAATACAATAATGCTGCTTCTCTTTCTTCCAAAGAGATCCCTTGTAACAGCTCTTCTAGACGTTTCATAAACTCAATCTGTGTCATCTATACTACCCCCTCAAACAAATCATTAATCTTTTTAGAATAACTCTTCCATTCCTCTTGATATAGTTTTAATTGTATCATTCCTTGGGAAGTAACCTTATAATATCGTCTATTCCTTCCTCCGAATTCCATATCATATACTTCAAGGCAATTATCCTTCTGTAATCTTCTTAAAACTGGATATAGCGTAGAATCTGATATTTCAATGGCTTTTCTTACATCCTGGGTAATCTTATATCCATAGGTTCCCTCATTCGTCTTTGATACAACTGCTAAAACGATTGCATCTAAGAGAGCTGCACCAGTATTAAATACCATTCAACATCTCCTCCTTTATTTATAACTTTATCTTCATAAATTTATAATATTATTTTATAATCAATACTATACACCGTATAATATTATATGTCAAGAAAAGAATGCTATTTATTAGCATTCTTTTTTGCGGTCTGTATTTTATATTCAATGGGTAATATAATCTTTAGTGGTGTTAATTTCGATGCAATATATAACATCTTCATCCTTTTTCCAGGTATAACTAACGGTTTTTTTCTAAACATTCCTTCAATACCTTCTTTTGCACAGCGTTTTGCTGATATAGAACTTAGATTAAAGTCTGCATTAGCAACTTTATTAAATTCCGTATTGACTGGTCCAGGACATAAAGTAGTAATATAAATATTCTTATGAAACTTTCTAGCTTCGTAAGATAATGCTAGACTTAGATTCTGTACATATGCTTTAGTAGCCCCATAAGTTGCCATCATAGGGCCTGGTTGAAATCCAGCTAAACTAGATACATTTAAGATATACCCTTTTCGATATTTATGCATATATAACTTAGTTAATATATGAAGTCCCATAATATTCGTGCGAATCATGTCTAATTCTTCTTGCAGAGGTATTTCCTCGAACCTATCAACCTTACCAAAACCTGCATTATTAATAAGTACTTGAATAGGATAATGTTTCACTTCTTGAAATAATTGAATACAATTCTTCTCTTTTGACAAGTCAACTTCTTTCGTAATAACCTTAATCCCATACTTTCCTTCCAAATCTTCTTTGATTGCATCTAATCTTTTACCACGTCTTGCTACAATAATAAGATGATATCTTTTAATTGCTAATATTTTTGCAAATTCTAAGCCAATTCCGCTTGAAGCTCCTGTGATTAAAGCATACTTCACATTAATTCCTTCTTTCCCACAACTTTACAGGATAGATACCTTTATTAAT
>CAZAKD010000096.1:0-1393 GCA_964485435.1 uncultured Lachnospiraceae bacterium | reverse complement strand
CGTGAGTAACAACTTCCTTGTCTTCTTTATAGGTCACGCCATACCATACATCTGGTGTCTTTAACACTTGAACCCTTGCTTTACCTTTGTTAATTAGAGCATCCACTACACTTGGCAAAAAGAACTCTGCTTTTAGTGGATCCTCTTTTAATGCATTTACAAGAAAACTTTCAAATCCCATCTTTAATTCTTCTAGAATACTTGAAGTAAAGCCCCACATATTCATAGATACAGTGCTATTCACCGATATATCTATCCAGGTTTCACCGTTATCCTCTGTATATACAGCCTCGTTTCCTCTTTTTTCTATATGTGTTCTCTCAATAATATTCTTTAGTGTACCGTCTTCTAGAGTATCGCACACCCCTCTTGCTACATATCCGTAATCAGTTAAGGTGTTCTTCAGTATATATCCAACCATTGTATAACTATACTGATCCCGTTTCCCATTACTCTGTAAATAGTCATAAATCATAGAAAATGCATTCCGTCCATAATAATCATCTGCATTAATCACTGCAAATGGCCCATGGATCTTATCTATACAGCTTAATATAGCATGACCAGTTCCCCAAGGTTTTACTCGTCCTTCTGGAACTTTAAAATGATTAGGGATATTATTGATATCTTGAAATACATATTCCACTTCTATATGATCTTGAATCCGCTTACCAATTGTATCTTGAAATATTTCTTTAGCTTCCTCTTTAATAATAAAGATAACCTTTTCAAAACCTGCCTGAATAGCATCATAGATAGAGAAGTCAATAATAATATGCCCCTCTTTATCTACTGGATCAATTTGTTTTAATCCACCATATCTGCTTCCCATTCCAGCAGCCATTATTACTAATACTGGTTTATCCATCTCAACTTACCTTTCTTTGTGTCATTAATCCACATAATTTATTGCTTGATCAAACTCTGCCTGTATCTCTAAGGATGGTTCCTTGGTTAACAAGGTTACCAATATAATTACTATTGAAGAAAGTAGAAAAGCAGGTAGTAATTCATATATTCCAAATATTCCGCCCATTGGCTTAATTACTAGTTTCCACAGAAATACCATTCCTGCACCAGAAATCATACCAGCAATGGCACCTTCTCTTGTAGTTCTTTTCCAAAATAGAGAGAATAACATAATTGGACCAAAAGTAGCTCCAAATCCAGCCCATGCAAATGATACCACTGTAAAGATAACACTATTCTCATCTAGCGCAATTATTATTCCAACAACTGCAATTATTAATAAAATAATACGTGATATATTCATAACCTGTTTATCTGTAGCATCCTTTTTGATAATGCCTTGATATATATTCTTTGAAAAAGCAGAAGCTGCAATAATAGAATAACTATGTAGCCTTTTAGCAACAATAAGCCAATTAATATA
>CAZAKD010000095.1:6571-6852 GCA_964485435.1 uncultured Lachnospiraceae bacterium | reverse complement strand
CACCCCACCCAGCAACGAGGGAATATATCCAGGACTCTGTGGATCGAACTACAAGGTGGCTTAAACGATGCAAGATAGAGATGAATCGTCTGAATTCTTTAGACGATACCATTAATAAACAACAGTTGCTCTTTGGAATTAATCAAGGAGGAACATTTGAAGATATTCGAATTGAACATGCAAAAAGAATATCTGATATGAACTTAGATGGGTATGCTCTTGGAGGACTAGCGGTTGGAGAATCTCATGATGAGATGTATCGTATCTTAGAGGAAACAGTA
>CAZAKD010000095.1:4786-6561 GCA_964485435.1 uncultured Lachnospiraceae bacterium | reverse complement strand
AACGTATCTTATGGGTGTTGGAACACCTGAAAACATACTTGAATCAGTAGATCGAGGTGTTGACTTCTTTGATTGTGTATACCCGGCAAGAAATGGAAGACATGGGCATGCATATACCAACAAGGGCAAGATGAATCTAATGAATGCAAAGTATGAACTTGATACAAGGCCTGTGGAAGAAGGTTGTGATTGCCCAACATGCAGACATTATAGCAGAGCATATATTAGACACTTATTAAAAGCTAAAGAGATGTTGGGATTAAGACTTTTAGTATTACACAATTTATATTTTTATAATACAATGATGGAAGAAATCAGAGAAGCTATTGAGAATAATAGATTTCAAGAGTATAAAAAGGCAAAATTAGATGGCTTTTTAGAATATAATTTTAAAAAATAGGAGGATTTACACATGAATATTTTTTTAACAACAGGAACTACCAACCCAGGTAGTGGTGGCACATTATTATTATTTGGATACATTATTGTTATGGTAGGATTGTTTTACTTTCTTGCTGTTCGTCCACAGAAGAAGAAGCAAAAGGCTCATGATATTATGCTCACAACTGTTGCAAAGGGGGATAGTATATTAACTTCAAGTGGATTCTTTGGTGTAGTAATTGATGTCTTGGATGAAGTAGTTATTGTAGAATTTGGTAATAACAAAAATTGTAGAATTACAATGAAAAAAGATGCTATTATTGATATAGAGAAGCCAGAAGATGCTACGAACTAATTATTTCTCATAATTGTATCATGATATAAAGACTCTCTCATAGATAATATTAATTTCTATGATGTGAGTCTTCTTTTTATATTACTTTCTTTTTTTCTCTTCTAATGCCTCAAGAAGCGAATAAGGAATCCGCAGATTGCCTCTACCTACACCTAATTCAATTAGTGGCTTATTAGAGCCATGATAATCTGAACCACCTGTAATAAGTAAATCATATTTGTGGGCATATTTTTTGATAAATGCTTCATCAAATCGGGTATTAGTGGAATGTATAGCTTCAATGCCTGTGAGTCCATCTTCTTTTAATAATCCAATCAGTTGATCAAGCTCACTATTAGAGTAATGATATAGTAGAGGATGGGCAAGTATAGATACGCCTCCTGCTAATCGGATAAGATCCAGTCCCTCTTTGGGAGATAGGTAACTCCTAGCCACATAATAGGGACTATCTTCAGAAAGATACTTTTGGAATGCTTCTTGATTGCTTTTAACAATATTTAATTTAATAAGGTGTTTTGCAAAATGTGCTCTTGTTATAATTGCATTAGGGTATTCTCTTTCTAGCTCTGCTAGTGAAATTGGAATTCCTGACTTTGCTAGATTCTGGGCCATTTTATCATTTCGACATTCTCGTTCCTCTTTTAGGGCATCAAGAGTCTTACAAAACTCAGTATTCTTATAATCTACGAGTAGGCCAAGAATATGTATATCACTATTATGATAAGCTACAGATAACTCAACTCCTGGTATCACTCTAATAGGTGTTCCAGCTTTAGATGCTTTATTGGCAGCAGTTATGGCTTCTTCAATACCTTGGATAGTATCGTGATCAGTTAATGCCAAAGCTGTTAGTCCTTGAGATACTCCTTTCTCAACAAGCTCTGTAGGAGTAAGTGTGCCATCAGAAGCGTTAGAATGTACATGTAGATCTATATATTGCATGATATGACCTCCTTCTCATTGTAATTATATCACATAATAAAAAACATAGGAATACATGGGGACAATAGATAATATATATAGGATAAGTACTTATATA
>CAZAKD010000095.1:0-4776 GCA_964485435.1 uncultured Lachnospiraceae bacterium | reverse complement strand
CTATGAAAAAAAGGTATTTTACATCTAATATAAAGTATAGTAAACTTAAATTGAGGTGGGGGATATTATGAATAAAATAGGCGGAAAGAGATCTATTACATTTACCATGATGAAGGCATTACTACTTGCTTATCTAATTACGATTATTATATTACTATTATTATCTTTTCTAGTTTTAAAAATGGACATATCCGTAGGTGTGGTTCGAGTTGGTATCATATTAACTTACATATTATCGACATTTGTTGGTGGAATAGTTATGGGAAAAAGCATGGGGCAGAAGAAATATCTGTGGGGTTTAGGTGTTGGAATACTATACTTTTTATTTATACTAATAGTGTCTATTATTCTTAAGAAAAGTGATTTTGCAGGTAGTGGAAGTATTATCAGTGTTTTGGGTATGTGTAGTCTAGGAGGAATGCTAGGTGGAATGTTAAGCTGATTGAAAAATTACTTTTAAATTCATAATAGATATGATATACTTACTAAAGTAAATCAAGTAAAGGAGGTATTGTAATGAAACATATTAAGACTCTAAATACCAGAAACTTAAAAGAATCTATGAAAAAGGGTGGTTGTGGTGAGTGCCAAACTTCTTGCCAGTCAGCTTGTAAAACATCCTGTACAGTAGGAAATCAAAGCTGTGAAAACAACAACTAATTCATAAGCAGCGACTTTAAGTCGCTGCTTTTACTTTGAAAGGAGCACAAAGTGATTCATCAATATAAAAACAACGGATACAACATAGTATTAGATGTTAATAGCGGTATGATACATGTTGTTGATGATATAGTATACGACATTATTGAAATGTATGAAGAGAATGACACAGATACTATTATTATGGAGATTATGGAGAAATATTCACAAGCAGAGTATAAAGCTAATCTTGATGAAGAAATTAATATAGATACAATAATAGAGGTAATCGACGAAATCAAACAATTAAAAGATGAGGGCAGCCTCTTTAGTGAAGATATCTATAAACAATATATAAGTGACTTTAAACAAAGAGAAACTGTTGTTAAAGCACTTTGCTTACATATAGCTCATGATTGCAATCTAGCCTGCAAATATTGTTTTGCTGAAGAAGGTGAATATCATGGACGTAGAGCTCTAATGTCTTATGAAGTTGGTAAAAAGGCGTTGGACTTTCTAATCGAAAAGTCAGGTAATAGACATAATTTAGAGGTAGATTTCTTTGGTGGTGAACCTTTAATGAATTTCCAAGTGGTTAAGGACCTTGTAGCTTATGGAAGACAACAAGAGAAGCTTCATAATAAAAGGTTTCGTTTTACACTCACTACCAATGGATTATTATTAGATGATGACATCATGGAATTTGCAAATAAAGAGATGGATAATGTAGTTTTAAGTATAGATGGTAGAAAAGAAGTACATGACCATATGAGGCCATCACGTAATGGAAAAGGAAGCTATGATATTATTCTTCCCAAGTTTATTAAATTAGCAGAAAGCCGTAATCAGAATAATTATTATGTAAGAGGAACATTTACACATAATAACCTTGACTTCTCTGAAGATGTAATTCATCTAGCAGAATTAGGATTTAAGCAAATATCTATGGAACCAGTAGTATCACTTCCAGGAGAACCATATTCAATTACGGAAGAAGATATTCCAAAGATCTGTGATGAGTACGATAAATTAGCCCAATATATGATTCAAGCAAAAAAAGAGGGCAAAGGATTTAACTTCTTTCACTTTATGTTAGACCTAAGTGGTGGTCCTTGTGTTGCAAAACGCTTATCTGGTTGTGGAACGGGAACAGAATATCTAGCAGTAACTCCATGGGGTGATATCTATCCATGTCATCAATTTGTGGGTGAAGAAGGGTTCTTATTAGGAAATGTGGATGAAGGCATAAAGAAAGAAGAAATCTGCCAAGAATTTAGACAATGTAATGTATATGAAAAAGAAAAGTGTAATGAGTGCTTTGCAAGATATTACTGCAGTGGAGGTTGCCCTGCGAATTCTTATCAATTCCATAATAATATTCATGATACTTATGATATCGGATGTGAATTAGAAAGAAAAAGAGTAGAATGCGCTATTATGATAAAAGCGGCAGAGGCTGAAGAAGAATAGTGGAAAAATGGTTTATTAAGAATCGAAAGGCAGATTTTATGCTAATTGCTCAACATTTTTCTATATCACCAGTTTTGGCAAGACTTATCGTAAACCGTGGAATCATTAGTAATGAGGAATTGGAAGCATATTTGAATCCAGATATAGACAAGCTTTATGATCCGTTCCTATTAAAAGGTATGACCAAAGCTATCACGATACTATCTCAAAAGATACAAGAGGGAAGTCGTATTCGTATTATAGGAGACTATGATGTAGATGGTGTGATTTCTACCTATATTCTTACACGAGCTCTGATAAGATGTGGTGCCAATGTAGATTATGAGATACCAGATAGGATTAAAGATGGGTATGGTATTAATTGTTCCATCATAGAAGAAGCACATAGAGATCAAGTGGATACCTTGCTTACATGTGATAATGGAATTGCTGCTGTAGAAGAGATAGCCTATGCTAAGTCTCTTGGAATGACAGTTATCATTACAGATCATCATGATATTCCATACCTTCTAGAAGGAGATCTCAAAAAAGATGTCATACCAGATGCAGACGTAGTAATTAATCCGAAACAACAAGATTGCACCTATCCATTTAAAGATATATGTGGTGCAACGGTAGCTTATAAGTTAATTGAAGCTCTTTATAAAGAGAATAATATTCCTAAGGAAGAATCAAGATGTTTCTTAGAGTTTGTTGCCATTGCCACGGTATGTGATGTAATGGATCTTGTGGAAGAGAATAGAATCATAGTGAAAAAAGGTTTAGATTTATTACACTCTACCAAGAATCTAGGATTAAAAGCATTAATTGACATAAATCAACTAGAAGAGCAACGCATTACTACATATCATCTTGGCTTCGTTATTGGTCCGTGTATCAATGCATCAGGGAGATTAGACAGTGCTAAGATTGGCTTAAAACTCTTATTATCCGAGTCAGTGGAAGAGGCCAATAAACTGGCACAAGTATTAAAAAGTCTTAATGAAGACAGGAAGCAACTAACCAACACAGGCGTTATTGAGGCAACGAAGCAAATTGAAGAGACGGCTATTCATGAAGACAGAATTATAGTAGTATATCTTGAAGATTGTCACGAAAGCATTGCGGGAATTATTGCGGGAAGAATTAAGGAACGTTACAATAAACCGACTATTGTATTGACTAAGGGAGAGAATGGTGCGAAAGGGTCTGCGAGATCTATTGAAGAGTATAATATGCACGAAGGATTAACTGAATGTAGTGATCTACTAACAAAGTTTGGTGGACATCCTATGGCAGCAGGGTTATCTCTCCAGATTCAGAATATATCAGCGCTCAGAGGAATGTTAAACACAAATTGCAATTTAACAGAAGAGGATCTAGCTAGAAAAGTTTCTTTTGATATGGTACTTCCTTTTGAAGGTGTAACGATTCCCTTAATCAAGGAATTTAAAAAACTTGAACCTTTTGGAAAGGGAAATGCAAAACCTACTTTTGCTATTAGAAATATTCGAATCATAAAAGGTGTTAAATTAGGGAAAAATCAGAATGTTATAAAGCTTACAGTAGCACATGAAGGTGAACAAAAGAGATATACAGCGATGCTCTTTTCCAATGTAATAGATTTTGAAGAACAGATTAAAGATGTTTATGGTGAAGGACAATTGAATAATATATACGAGGGATTAGATAATGTAATCTTATGTGATTTTGTATTCTATCCTGATATTAATGTGTATCAAGGATATGAGAATATTCAATTCATCATTCAACATTATAGGTTTCAACGATAAAATAATTTTGCTTTATCTCATAATAAATGTTATAATATCTTTTTGTGAGAAAGAGTGAAATAAAATGTGCAGATATCAATTAAAGGAGCAATTCATATGAAGAGATTAGAAGATTATGTAAGAAGTATACCGGATTTTCCTGAGGAAGGGATTATATTTAGAGATATAACTACAATATTACAAGATAAAGATGGCTTAAAACTTGCGATTGATCAGATGCAAGACACGTTAAAAGGTCTAGACTTTGACATTGTATTAGGACCAGAATCAAGAGGATTTATCTTCGGTGTTCCAATTGCATATAATCTTAATAAAGCATTTGTACCAGTTCGCAAGAAAGGGAAACTTCCTTGTGATACAGTTGAGATGGAATATGACCTAGAATATGGTACTGCTACAATTGAGATTCATAAAGATGCGATTAAACCTGGACAAAAAGTTGTTATTATTGATGACTTAATTGCTACAGGAGGTACGATTGAAGCGATAACAAAGCTTGTGAAACAACTTGGCGGAGAGATTGTAAAGATAGTGTTCTTAATGGAATTAGAAGGATTAAGTGGAAGAGACAAATTAGCAGGATATGATGTGAAATCAATCATTTCTTATCCAGGGAAATAAGTATAATCAGTGATAATCATTTCACTTAATATTCTTCTTCTCAATTGTTCAGTAACACAATCTATTATATAGAATATATATTGCCCCCATATACTTATTGTAAGAAGACAAAGAGTCTATTCTTGTGTAAAAATATGGGGGCATTTTAAATGTTTTTATATATTTGTTACTATTCACAGTCCTTTTTATAACCAGGAACGATGATAAGAGTAAATGCTGCTGAAAAAGGAGTTTTTGCACTCGTCGGCACTTAGGCTCTGTCCTTTAGAGCCTT